>NZ_CP102385.1 GCF_024628865.1 Sphingopyxis sp. DBS4 | reverse complement strand
GACATCGAGATTGTCGCTTCTGACGGGGCGCTTGTCGTTGCCGACGGCTTCCGCCTCACGATCAGTTCGGACAATGATGCGCCGGTCGTTTCGGCTCCGCTTGCGGATGTCATGGTGGCGGAAGATCATGCCGTCGACATCACGCTTCCTGCCGGCGCATTCAGCGATCCCGATGGCGATGCGCTCACCCTGTCGGCGAAACTCGCCAACGGCGATCCGCTGCCCTCGTGGCTCAGCTTCGATGCCGCGACGCGGCGTTTCACCGGCCAGCCCCGCTCAACTATCATGGTGCGCTTGCCATTGCGGTGACCGCAAGCGACGGTACGCTGAGCGTCTCGGACAGCTTCGAGCTCGAGATCGTTTCGGTCAACGACGCCCCGACTGTCGCGTCCGCTCTGGCCGACATTGATTGGACGAGCGCTGGCGCGCTCGATGTTGCGCTGCCGGCAGGCAGTTTCGCCGACGTCGATGGCGATACGCTCACGATCACGGCGCGCCTTGCGAACGGCTATGCGCTTCCGGGATGGCTGAGTTTCGACGGCGCGCGCTTCACGGGGACTCCGCCGGCAGGTTTCACGGGGCCGATCGACATCGAGGTCTTCGCGAATGACGGGCTGCTCGCCGTTTCGGATATCTTCCGCCTGACCGTTTCGGTCGGCGCGGGCGGTAACGACGCGCCGGTGGTCCTCAATCCGATCGCGGATGCTGCGGCGACCCGCGGCGACACCATCGACATCGCGATCCCGGCCAATGCGTTTGGCGACCCGGATGGCGACGCGCTCACGTACAGCGCCACGATGGCCGATGGTTCGGCACTTCCGGCCTGGCTGACCTTCGCAGGCGGGCATCTCACCGGTACGATCCCCGGCGGCGCGCTGGGCGATTATAATATCCGGATCACGGCCAGCGATGGCAGCCTTGCCGCGAGCGACGTCTTCACGCTCAAGGTGGGGATGCTGGCAACCGGGCCGGAGCGCACCCCATCGCAATGGGCACTTTTCGGGGCCGGTAACGACCGCATCGTTGGCCGTGGTTCTTCCAACGGTCATATCGGGTCGCTCGGCGGCGACGACTATATCACCGTCGATGGATGGGCCATGAGCGTGTCGGCTGGCGACGGCAACGATATCATTGAGCTGATGGGCGACAGTGGTTCGGTCATGGGCGATGCCGGTGCCGACACCTTCATCTTCGATGGCTTCTCGCTATTGGGTGGCGATCCGAGCGTTAAATGGACAACGATCACCGACTTCCAGAATGGCGTCGACCGGATCGGCATCGTCAACGGGACAGGCGGTATCGGAGGCTTTGCCGATCTCGCGCCATACATGATCCAGGTGGGAGCGCATGTCGATATCGCACTCAAGGGTCTGCCGGTAATCCGGGTCGAGAATATCCTGCTCGCCGACCTCGACGCGTCGGACTTCATGTTCGGCAATTGGCTCACCGATGGCGGCTTTGGAGCCGCGCCGGCAGCGGGTTCGGTTCCCTATCCGACGACGACCGTGGTCAAGACCTTTGCGCAGCGCGACCAACTCGGCAACGCGAGCGAGCGCGTCCTCGCTTATGGCAGTGGCGCCGTCACCGTCGATGCCATGGACGGCAACGACCATATTACCTCGGATGGCTGGAACAACACGATCTACGGTGGTCGCGGCAACGACGTGATCGAAATTTTCGGCACCAGCAACAGGATCATGGGCGGGGCGGGTTACGATTATTTCGTCTTCGACAGCTTCATGGTCGATTTCGATCCTTGGGAGGAACTCTGGGCGACCATCACCGACTATCATGACGGGGCCGACAAGATTGTGTTCCTTAACGGCATGAGCGGGCTGACAAGTTACGCGGATCTTGTCCCGATCATGTCGCAGGACGGTGACGATGTCCGCATCGCCATCGGCGACCGTCCCGACATCATCATCGAGGATATCGACCTCGCGAGCCTCGATGCGAGCGATTTCCTCTTCGTGAACCAGCCTGCGGTGGTCAAAGCGCTGCGCTCCAACAACGCGATCCGCATGGGAAGCACCATCGGCGTTACGACGGTCACCGCCAATGGTTTCACCGGCGTAACGGTGTCGGGGACGGCGAACGGCGACATCCTCGACTTCAGCAACGTCGATCTCGTCAACATCACCCGGATTCAGGGTGCTGCCGGTGACGACGTCATCACGGGCAATGCCGCCGCCAACATCCTGTGGGGTGGTGACGGCAACGACCGGCTCTATGGCGGCGGCGGCAACGATAGTCTCGTCGGCGATGCCGGGGATGACATTTTGAGCGGCGGCGCCGGTAACGACACCATCAATGGCAGTGGGGGAACCGATACCGTCGATTATTCCTACGCGACCGCCAATCTGACGGTCAGCCTCGCGATTACGGCGGCGCAGACCGTCGCCGCGGGCGATGTCGACACGATCACCAATGTCGAAAATCTGACCGGTGGCTCGGGGAATGACACGCTGACCGGCACGACTACCGCAAACACGATCCGTGGCGGTGACGGCGACGACACGATCAACGCAGGGCGCGGCAACGACATCATCGACGGCGGGGCCGGGTTCGACAAGGCGATCTTCGCAGGCGTCAGCACGACCTACTCGCTCTCGACCTCAGGAGGGATTGTATCGATCGTCGACAATGCGACGAGCGCCGATGGCAATGACGGGACAGACCAGCTCATCGGAATCGAGCAGCTCGTTTTCAAGAATAATGTCACGGTGAATATCTCGTCGCCGATCATCCTCGATCTCGACGGCAACGGTGTCGCCACCCTGTCCGCCGCTGAGAGCAGTGCCCGCTACGACATGGACGGCGACGGCCTTGCCGACGACACCAGCTGGATGGGCACCGGTGAAGGGCTGCTGTTCCTTGACCGCAACGGCGACGGGAAGCTGACCAATGCGGGCGAGTTCAGCTTTGTGAATGACGTTCCGGGGGCGACGTCCGACTTGGTTGGCCTGCGGGCTTTCGATAGCAACAAGGACGGAATCCTCTCGTCGGCTGACGCGAAGTTCGCCGATTTCCGGATCTGGCGCGACCGCGACGGCGACGGCGTGGCCGAGGATGGCGAGATCTTCACGCTGGCGGGCGCCAGTGTCCGGTCCCTCAATCTGATCGGAACGGCTGTCAACGGCACTTCGGAACTTGGCGATGTCGTCGTCATCAACAAGGGAAGCTATACCCGCACCGATGGCGTCGTCAGGGACTATATCGACGCGGCTCTGACTTACTTCTCGTCGGCGACCCAGCTCCCCGACATTGCCGCGCGTTCGCAGAGCTTCGAGCGCAAGTCCAAGAATTATCGCATCAGCTTCGGCGGCGGCGCGATGGCGATCGGGCCGAAGAAGGGTAATGTCGATCCCCGCGCCGGCGCGCTTGGTGTCTCCAATCTCATGTCGTTCAAGGGCAGCCAATATGGGCTGCTGTCGCCGATCATCCTCGATCTCGACGGCGACGGCATCGAGATGAAGTCGATCAAGAAGTCGAAGGCCCGCTTTGACATGAACGGCGACGGCGGCAGCGATGATACTGGCTGGATCGGCAAGGGCGACGGCTTTCTCGTCATCGACCGCAACAATGACGGTCTGATCAACGATGTGTCCGAACTGAGCTTTGGTACCGAAAATCCGAACGCAGCCAGCGACCTGGATGCGCTGGCGGCCTTGGACAATAACGGCGACAAGGTCATCGACGCCAAGGACGCACGCTTCGGCGAACTCAAGATCTGGGTCGATGCAGACCTCGATGGCGTGACAGATGCTGGCGAGCTTAAGACGCTCGCTGAGCTTGGGATCAAGTCGATTGGTCTTGTTGCGCAGCATCGCGAAGGTCGCGCGAAGCTCGGAGAGAATATTCTCCTCTCGACTGCGGTATTCACCCGCGAGAATGGCTCGACGGGAACCTTGGGGAACGCGGCGCTGGCGTACAAGCCCGGGACCGTGCCTGCTGTGCCTACTCCCAATCAGAGCCTGCTGAACGCACTGCGTTCGAGCGGCGGATATCTCTCGGTCGGCGACCCGCGCTTCGACTTCGCTGGGCAGTATGACGAGCGCGGCTTGTCTGCTGGGCGCTATCCCTTGATGCCGAGCCTCGACGCGGTACCGCTCACCTTCGACACCGACAGATTCCCGCCCGAGCCGATGACCACAGAACCGGTTGTCGAGCCGGAGATTGAAACGGGGCCATTGTCTGAAGAGGTGCCGGCGCTGGACATCGACCCGCAGCCTGCCATGTCAGCCGACGATCTTGTTGCTTCGCTTCGGCAGACAGCGGCTGGAATTCTGCCCGATCATGCGGCCTTGGCTGAGTGGCGGCGCCTCCATCTTCAGCCGGTGCTGGAGTCCCCGCCGCTCATCATGACTATTGCACCGAATGATGTCGTTTCCGAAACCGGGCTTGCTAACGACGGCGCCGCAAAGGCGCAGGTCTTGCCGGCGACAGTAAAGATGGATCAGATACTTGCGTCCATGGTGCAGGAGATGGCCGGTTTTGGGGCGGATGGCGCTTTCGATAGTCGAGTGACGACTAGGCGAGATGGAGTGATGCCCTTCGACTTCTTTGCGTAACGCCGGTAGATGTCACAAGTCATAGTTTCAGGACCCTAGAAAGTCTCCTTGGCGGCGACGGTCGCAGATCCCCCTCGCCGAAGGCAGCGGACGGCTCGACATCCGGAACTCGAAAACCGACCGGGGGGAGCGTCGTCCGGCTTTTGGCCGAGACGATGTGGCGTTTCTCGGGGTCGTTGACTGTGAGCGCGAGCGCCGACGAGTCCGTTTTCCGGCGCATCAAAATTCTTGCTCAAAGAGGGCACCGCCGATGGCGCGACGATCTAGCGGCACCATAGCGGGGCGAATGGGCTGACGCGGCAAAAGTGTCGTCTCGATTCTGCGTAGCCGAGCGACCAAGACGAATGCCGGCGGCCTCGCTGTGATCGAACCAAGAGAAGACCCAGTGGCGGCACGGAGCGCTCATTCGTTCCGCGTCGGGCGCATCCGTGATCGGTTTGCGGCTGGTGTGGACGGCGCAGGAATCGCGCTAGCGCAACGGTGGTGGGGACCTTGCGCGTCCGTCAATCGCTGCCACCAGAACCGGCTCTAGGCCGAAAATCCCGGAACCAAATTGCCTGTATTGGCGGGCGAGATGGCTGCGCGGATCCCAGCGGTAAATGATTGGACTCAATCACCTGCCAATTGGCGAGGATATTTCGGACGTAATTCTGAGTTTCGGCGATCCGCGGAATCCGCTGCACTCTACGAACTCGCCCTGGACCAGCGTTATATGCCGCTAGCGCGAGGTCGACGCGTCCGAATTCCCGCAGTTGCCAACTGAGATAGCGTGCAGCACCACGAAGGTTGCCATCGAGGCTGTAGCGATCGACGCCCAGTTGCCGGGCGGTGCCAGGCATCAGCTGTCCAAGGCCGAACGCTCCTTTCGGGCTAATCGCAGTCGGGTTGTAGCGACTCTCCTGAATAACAAGCGCGTCCATCAATCCCACCGGAAGATTTGCTTCGCACGCGGCTCGTTGGACAAGGGGGTAGAGAAGCTGCCTGCGTCGATCGGCGCCCCGGCTCAGGACCGGCGATGGCCGGTACGTCCTGAATGCGCATTTGCTGGCCGCCTTGGGATAGGCAATTATTGGCGAGCGCAACGGCAGATTCGCCGTGGGGGGCTTGGGACTCGCCCGAAAAAGTCCGCGATGATCTATCAGGGTCAATCGGGGACCGGCGGGGTATGGTTGGACTACTGTCGCAGTGTCTGCGAAGGCGTCCCGCATACCGTTTTCGACCGCGGGAATCGCAGCAAGACGTGATTGAGGCCGAGAAAAGTCGATTAACTGAGCCTGCCGGACAGAGACTTCCCTTGCGTCTGCCGCCACTGTTTGGAGAGCGCAGAGCAATACAGTCGACGGAAGCAGAGGCCTTTTCATCGACCAAGAGCCAGGAAGCGCTGCTTGATTTGTCTGTTCGCCTCAAGACCCTTGCAAACCGCTTGTTCGGCCTGATTGAGGATCGCTTCCGTCTGCCAGCTGTTCAATTCCTCCTCGGGTTCATTGTCGGGGTGAGAAATCGCTTCGGCCAGGCGGTGGACCAAGCGTGAAACTAGGATAGTTCCGGGCATGTAATATGCTGCTGAGCAGCCTAACACCTCAAGAGCTATCTGGGCTCGGAGCCGGTCAATCCGCAATGCGTCACTGATCGCCAGCAAGCGATCATAGCTGGGCGTGCCACCATGCGCCAAAAAATGATCGATTGTCCCGGGGCTCAATCTAGCGGTGTTGGCGACCTGCCTGATCGATAGGCCGGTCCTTGATTGCTGCTCCCGACATAGAGAGCGGTAGAGATTTGACAGTGACATTCTGCGCCCCGGAGAAATGAATAAATCCTATGATATGAACTAATTCGTTCCTGTATAGGCGAGCCTCGGGGGACTTGAATGTCAAGCAGAGAAGTCCTCAATTCTGGTTTGAATATTATGACCCAGTGATGATGTAGAATGCGAGCCGGTGTAGCTGGATATTGGTCACTCGCGTGCCGGACAAGTCAGAGAGGCGCCACCGGACTCTCCTGAGACGATCGTTGACCCATTTATCAACCCCGATGTTGATTGGGATATCGCCGCAAACTAGGTCCGTGCTCGCAAAAAAGAGCAGGTCCTTGGGGGCTAGCTTTCCTAGTTCATTGAGCTTCTTATCAGCCATATGCGCAAGCAGGCTTGGCAGGGAGAAAGCCCTTTGTTCGCGTATAGATAACTCACATATCGCGCGACACTGCATTTCCCAGAATGCTTCGCTAGCCCTGTAGCGAAGCGTCACAGTTTGGCTTTTTGGCATTCCCATTTACTTTCGATGGCCTGGTACTTTGATGTCGATCTTCGCACGTCGTCTTCGAGTCCAAGGTGCCCGAAAATTTTGTTGTCGCGTGCAGAAATTTCGTTCGGATCGCGAAAATCATGGGCACAGTGACGAAGTTTTCGTTCGGAATATGCCGAGTAATTGATGAAAAAATGCCCGAACCTCGTTTTGAACTAAGATTCATTCGAACGACGCTTGACCAACTGAGGCCGCGGTAGCCCCCATCTCACCGGCGCCCGATCAGGGCGTCGTTCACACGGATGGGAGATGAACCATGCAAACCATGTCACTGACGAAAGACCGTGGGCTGTTAGCCCGCGAGAAAGTGCCGCTTCTTTTGGCGGTACTACTTCTCGCGTTCGTGCTGCTCGCCGGACCGGCCTTCGCCGGCACCGACACCACCTTCGACACCGCGTTCAACAAATTCACCGCGTTCCTCGAAGGTTCGGGCGGCAAGATCATCACGATCATCTCGCTCGCGCTCGGCCTCGCCGGCATGGCCTCGGGCCGCTTCAGCCTGGGCCAGATCGCTCTTCCCGTCGGCGTCGGCATCGGCGTCGGCACGGGCGTTCCGATCGTCACCTCGGCTGTGACGGCAATCATCTGATCTGGGCGCCCCGGATGCGCACCCGAGTGCGTGACCGGGCAAATGGGGCGGGGCGGTTATGGATCGCTATGTGATTCCCGGGAAGCTGGACGAACCCGAACGGATCGGGATCTGGACCATGGACGAATTCGTCGCGATGGCCGGACCCTTTTTTGTCGGGATCCTCGCCCAGCATATCATCTGGGGCATTTGTTTCGGAATCTTGGGTTGGTGGGTCCTTCGGAAAGCAAAAGCAGGACGTGCTGGTTCATGGCTACTGCATATGGCCTATTGGTATCTCCCCAGCGGTGTCATGGGCATCCGGGCCGTTCCGCCTTCATATCTTCGATTGATGGCGGGGTAAGCAATGGAAGCGGGATTCAGCCAGGCGCAAGCGCAGCGCGTACTTAAACAGCGCAACATGCTCGTGCTAGCGAGCGCCGGCCTTGCCATTGTTACGATCTTTTCGCTGATAGCTGCATCGGAGCGCGATCGTGAAATCGTGCTTCAGCCGGTGCTGACGCGGCAAATCGAGATCAGCAGCGCAGGAGTGAGCCGAGAGTATCTCGAGCTCGTCACGCGCGATGCATCGGTGATGATGCTCAATCGCAGTCCCCAGAACCTCGATTACTGGATGGAGTCAGTTCTGAGGATCGTCCACCCGTCGGCTTACGGGCGGATAAAGGGCGATTTGCTCAAGATCGTCAACGATCAACGGGGCTCAAGCGTCTCGCAGTTTTTCACGATGGAAGCCATGCGGGTGGATCCGAAGAGGCTGACGTCGGAGACGACGGGCACACTCCACACGATGGTCGGTCGTCAGGAAGTGGGCGCGGTGAAACGCACCTTCCGTCTCGAGTGGAATTACACGGGCGTCGAGCTCCGTTTGACCGGTTTCGGCATCGTGGTTCCCAACAAGCCGGGTGAGGACGCGCCGATCGGCGCCACGCTACCCGCTCCCCAATGATGGAGATGCTCATGCCTTTGGCACTTGGCACTGGCGGCGTGCTGGTTTCGTCGCGCTCGCTCGATCGGCTTCAGCGTGCGCTCGGCGTCACGATGATCGGCGCTGCGTTCTTGATCGCACAGACCGCGCGGGCGGATGAAACCGTGATGGTCGAGGACAACTCGCGCGTTGCGTGCGTGGCGTCGGAAAAGGATCTGACGCGCATCAGTCTGATCGGCGACGAGTTCGCGAGTGTGTCCAAGGTTCAGCCGACGAACCCGCTCGATGATTTTTCGGTGGTCAACGAACCGACCCGCGGCGACATCTATCTGTCCGTCCCGGAAGGCTTTCGCCTGAAGCTCCTGTCGTTTTTCGGAACGACGAAGAAGGGCTATGTCTATAAATTCGGTTGCCGGATCGAGGCAATCGAAGCGCAGCAAATCTTCGTGTCGAACCCGCTCGCGATGGCGAAGACGGAAGCCGTCACAGAATCGGAAGAGGCTGCGCCTGACGCCGACGAAACGGCGGTGCGACTGATCCAGGCAATGGCATCGCAGGAGATAGTTCCCGGCTACCGGATGCGCCGTTCGGCGCTGGTTCCGGTTCAGGCCGGTGACCTCACCGTCCAGCTCGTTGCCGAATATGAGGGGCTGGATGTCGTCGGCCGCGTGGTGCGGATCGAGAACAGCTCGTCGGCTCCCATCGAAATCTCCGAAGGGCGCATCGCGCCCTCCGACGCGCTCGCCGTGTCGATCGCCAATCCGAAGCTGGCGCCGCGACAGGCGACGTCGGCCTACGTCGTCACCCGGAAGGAAGGGAGCTAATCATGGCAGGTCTGGGGTCATTTCTGAAGCGAGGCGCGCCGCGCGGCGAAGCCGCGGCCGCGCCCTCGGTTCCGGAAGGCGCGAGCCTCACAGTCAACGAAGGCGTCGAAAAGCGGCAGCGGATGCTGCTCTTTGGCGTTGGCGGACTTTTGCTGACGGCCGCAGTCTATTGGCTCTTCTTCGCCGGTGGTGCTGAAGACGATCCGAACGCGCCGAAGGATATGGCCTCGGAGAACATCAAGGTTTCGACCGATGATCTCGCGGCCCGCAATCTTTCGGAGAAAGAATGGCTGTCGATGTCGGAAAATCGGCTCACGCAGCAGGATAATCAGCTCCGCCGGATGCAGGGGCAGGGCGATCAGCTCGACCAGATGCAGGCGCAAATCGACGCGCTGCGCTCGGAGAACCAGAATATGGCGTCCGAAGGGACACGGGTTCTTTCGGCCTATGACGATGAAAATCGGTCGTTGAAGGAGCAGTTGGCGGCAGCACAGGCTGGCGCTCGGCCGTCCGCGGGTCCGACCGCCCTCTATGGCGCTGGCGGCCCCGCCGCCTACGATCCGACGGGCGGCGGGGCGGTCGCGGCAGCTCAAGCGCGACGCGAGCTCAAGGTCATCAGCTTTGCAGCAACGCCGGCGTCGA
Source organism: Sphingopyxis sp. DBS4 (assembly GCF_024628865.1). Lineage (NCBI taxonomy): Bacteria > Pseudomonadati > Pseudomonadota > Alphaproteobacteria > Sphingomonadales > Sphingopyxidaceae > Sphingopyxis > Sphingopyxis sp. DBS4. The sequence continues at coordinate 190,496 of NZ_CP102385.1, read as the reverse complement.
CCGGTGGAGGATCCAAAGCCGCACCGACCGGCAATCTTTTCGCATCGGACAGCCCCAATTACTTGCCCGCGAACAGCTATGCCAAAGCGCGCGTTATCGTGGGCGTCGACGCGGCGTCAAACGTCCAGTCGCAGTCGGATCCGCTGCCCGTTGTCCTTCGTATCGTCGGGCCCGCGCGGTCGGTCGCGCAGAACGGCAAGGTGCTGACGACGCGGATCGATGGCTGTCTGGTCAACGGCGCAGCTCGCGGCGATCTCTCGTCGGAGAAGGTTTATGTGAAGCTTGCGAAGATGACGTGCCCGCAGCCGGGAGGGCGATACGCCGAGAGCGAGGTCAAGGGCTTCATCGCGTTCGGTGGCAAGACCGGCGTGCGCGGGCGCGTGGTCAGCCGCGAAGGTAGCCTGACGATGCAGGCATTCTTCGCCGGCCTTGTCGGCGGTATCGGCCGCGGCTTCTCGGCCAACTCGAACAGCTTCCTCTCGGGTACGACGACCGTCGTGAACGGCGAGCGTCAGAAGCTGTCCACGGGAGACATCGCCAAGGGCGGTATCGGCGAAGGCGTGAGCCAGGCCGGCGACATGCTCTCCCAATATCTCATCGAGCGCGCTGAACAATATCAGCCCGTCATCGAGATGCCGACCGGCGTCGAAGTCGAGATCGTGTTTCTCGACGGCGCATTCATTCGCAATTGATGAAAGGGCTGAACATGAAGCTCAAGATTGGTTTAGTCGCCGCATTGCTTCTTGGGGGCGCCGCGACGGCAGTCTACGCCGCCGATCGGCTCGAGCCCACGCGGGTCTCCGCGCTGCTCAAGACGCGCCTGCCGAAAACACAAGTGTCGGCGATCGACTGCGACAAGGTCGCGGGACTTTGCGAGGTGGTTGCCGGGAAGACCCTCTTCTACGTCGACGGGACCGCGCGCTATCTCATCGTCGGCCGCGTCTATGACATGGAATCGCGACAAGACCTGACGGCCGCAAAGCTTCTCGAAATGAACCCCGATATGCTGCTGGGTGGAGCGGCGAAGGCGGGTCTCGAAGAAGAAAGCGAAACGCCGGTTCCGCAGATGGCGGCCGCCGGTCCGGCAGGTCGAGCAGCACCGCCGCCCGCTGCCGCTCAGAAGGTCGACCTGTCCAAGCTCCCGGCGACCGGCGCGATCGTCTGGGGCAATCCTTCGGGCACTCCCGTTACTATCTTCACGGATCTTCATTGCGGCTTTTGCCGTGCCCTTGCCAACGAGCTCGAGCAGATGAATGTGCGTGTCATTGAGCGTCCGATTTCGACGCTTGGAACACGCGATCTTTCGAACCGCGTCTATTGCGCCAAGGACAAGCCGCGGGCCCTTCGAGCCGCTTATGCGGGTGCGGAGGTGGCGCCGGCATCGTGTGACACCAGCGGTCTCGACGCCAATGAGAATTTTGCGCGATCGCACGGGTTCAGCGGGACGCCGGTGCTCGTTCGCTCGGATGGCACGGTTCTGGAGGGCTATCGCCCGCGCGCGGTGCTCGAGACTTGGCTGAAGGGAGGCCGCTGATGGCTCCCGTCGATCGATTGGGCGGGGCAATTTTTGTCCTGTTCCTGGCAAGCCAGGTCGGGATGATCATCATCGTCAATTCCTACTTCGCGGAGTTCGGACCGGCAGGTCGGTTCGCTCTGATGTTCGCGTTTTTCAAAGCCTTGGCGATTTGCATGATCCTGTTCGCCAGCATGGCGGGTGGAGCGATGGCGCTGCGATCCGTTCGGTCGAGGCGCGCTCAGATTCTCGAAATCGGCAACGGAAGGAGCTGACGATATGCGTAGCTTGGGTCTGGTCGCAGGGGCTTGCCTCATTTCCCTCGGCGGGTGCGCGTCGATGGGCGGCAATATCAAGGGCAATTTCATCTGCCGCGCACCGGACGGGATTTGCTCGCCTACCTCGAACATCGACGATCAGGCCATTGCGGCGATGACAGGCGGGGTCGCCTCAGGCGCTGTGGCGGGTGCGGCGGCTCCGAATGCGTCGGTTCCCCAGTCGGCGGGTTCGCTAAAAGTGGTCTTGCCGGCGAGGACCGATCGTTTCGGTCGTTGGCGCGACGAAACCATCGTATACGTTGAGCCCCAGTTCGCCGCCGCGGCGAACGGCGACAACCAGATTGCGGCGGGCTCGCCCCGACCCGCGCGATTGTCGCTGGTAGAGCTTGCCGCCGGCGCGCCGGCTCCTGCTGAAATAGCGAGCGCCGCGGTGGGGGCGGCAGGTAAGGCTGTAACGGGGGAGGCATTTCGCGCCGAAGTCGAACGACGTCTCGCGGGACGGAAAGGTCCGGAGCCCGTCGAAGTGCCGCCGTCAAACAGCACCCCGCAAGTCAGCGACACCGGCGACGCTGTTGTGTCGACGCCCGCGCTGGCCGCTCAACCGACGCCGGACGGCAACTGATGGCTGGCTGGTTCGACAAACTGCTGGGCGATTTGCTTGGTGGGCCTCGTAAGGTCGATAAGGCGGTGCCGTCGACCTCGATCCCGATGTTTGCGGATTGGCTGCCGTATCGCAGCTTCAATCCGAAGACCGGGCTCTATTACAACAGTGCCTCGCGCGGGTTCATTCTGGAGGTTTCGCCTCTGGTCGGCGCCGACGATCGGACGAGCGAGATCATCTCGCAGTTTCTCTCCGAAGGTATTCCCGACAAGACGTCGATCCAGATTTTGCAGTGGATGAGCCCTCGGATCGCCGAACGCATGGTGCAGTGGTTCATCCCGCGCCAAATGGCGAAGGGCGTTTACGAGCGGATTGCACAGCATCGCGCAGATTATCTCGAAGGAGGGGTTTGGTCGAGCCTGTCCGCCGATGCTCCGTTCCATCTGCGATCGCACCGGGTCTTCATTTCGCTCGGCGTGCCGGAAGGTGCGAAGGTCACCGACGAGGAGCTGATTACTCTTCGTGAATCGATGGCGTCCATGCTTCGCTCGATCGACGTCGAGGCGCAAATCCTCGATCCCGTTGGGCTTCTCAAGCTCGTCGACGATCTGACGTCGCCGACCACTGTGTCCGGTGAAGATGTCGTCGATTATAACCGTTTCGATCCGATCGCGGACCAGGCGGTGCGCCGGGATATGGAGATCGTCACCGATCCCAACCGCATCCTCATCCGCACCGAACGGTTTCGCGCGCTTGGCGCGCTGCAGGACGGGGTTCCCGACATTGGCGAGATCGTGCCCGACCGGTTCGATATTCGCTGTTACGCGATCCGCAACCTGCCGCCACGCTGGGCGCCGTGGGATACAGTGAAGCTCATTGGCGATCCCTATTTCGATAAGCTCCGGATGCCGTGTCCGGTGGCGACGATGCTCACCATCACCTATCCCGATGAACAGGCCGCCACCTCGCGTGCGGCCTTCAAGTTCATGCGCACGACGAGTCTGGCGAATTCGCAGAGCGCGAAATTCACCCCGCAGATTCGCGACCAGTCGCGCGAGTGGGAATATGTCCAGGACCAGCTCCGGCAGGGGCAGAAACTCGTTCGCGTCTTTTACAGCGTGATGAGTGTCTCGCCCTACGGCGAGGGCGATCGTCACGAACGCAATTTGAAGGCGGTATACAAAGCCGCGGGCTGGGAGCTCCAGGACGAACGCTATCTGCAGATGGCCGGGCTGATCTCGGTCATGCCGCTCACGATGGCGAATGGGCTCGCAAAAGATTTCGAGCGCCTGAAACGCTTCCGCACGATGCTGACGACGACGGTTGCCAACATCGCGCCGCTGCAGGGCGAATATAATGGTGGCCCCATTCCGCATCTCTTGCTTCTTGGCCGCCGCGGTCAGCCCTTCTTTTGGTCGCCCTTCGAGAACACTGCCGGCAACCACAATGTTGCGGTGTTCGGTAAGTCAGGTTCGGGTAAATCTGTCGCGCTGCAGGAAATGACCTCGGCGCTTGTCGGCGCCGGCGCGAAGGTCATCGTGATCGATGACGGCCGCAGCTTCGAGCATAGCTGCAAACTTCAGGGCGGGGCATTCGTCGAGTTCACGATGAGCTCGGGCTTCTGTCTCAATCCCTTCTCGATGATCGACGCTGATGAGGCCGAGCGCGACGAAGACTATCGTCTCGACTGCATCGCGATGCTGAAAGCGATCATCGGCCAGATGGGTCGGCATATCGACCGTTTGAACGATACGGAGCGTGGCCTGATCGATGCCGCGGTTAATGCCGAATGGGAAAAGAGCGGTACAGAGGGCTCGATCGATGGTGTTATCGAGGCGCTGAACGCCAGACAGCATATTCAGGGCGAAGAGCTCGCGATCGCGATGCGACCCTTTTCCAGCGCTGGCACCTACGGCCGTTTCTTCACAGGTCAGTCCACCTTGAAGATCGGCGCCGACCTGACCGTGTTCGAGCTTTCGGATCTGTCCGCGCGCGAGGAGCTACGTTCCGTCGTTCTGACGGCGATCATGTTCCTGTCGAGCCAGGCGATGCGGAAGGATCGCAGCACGCGCAAGGCATTGCTGCTGGATGAGGCGTGGCAGCTCCTCAAGGGCGGCTCCATGGCTGATTTCGTCGAAACCTACGCCCGTACCTGTCGCAAATATGGGGCGTCCCTCATTACCGCGACCCAGTCGCTCAACGACTATTATAAGTCCGAAGGGTCGATCGCGGCGCTTGAGAACAGCGACTGGTTCGTGATCCTTCAGCAGAAGCCTGAAACGATCGCGGATTTTAAGAAGCTCGATCGCTTCGACATGAATGATGCGGTCGAATCGATGATGCGGTCGCTGAAACGGAACGGCACCGAATATTCCGACATGCTCATCAAGGGCCCGGAGATGTTGGCGATGGGCAGGTTGGTGCTCGATCCCTATTCGGCGACGCTCTACTCCTCGAGCCCGCAAGTGTTCGCGGCGATCGACGCGAAGACGGCCGCGGGCATGAGCATGGCGGAAGCGATCGAGGACGTCGCATTCCCGGGATCGGTGAAGGCCCGCCAGGGCGGCGGCGCCGATTATGCGGTAGCGGCGGAATGAGCGCCGCGCAGCCATCTGCAATTGGCGCAGGCTCGACTCCTGTACGGTCAGCGCCCGGTACAATCCCCGGACGATCGCTGTTCCAGGACATCGCCTATTCGTTCGTATCGGTAACGTGCTGGCTCGCGATCAACTGTCTGGCTGCCGGCGGTCTTCTGCTCGGCTTCTTCGCTTTGATGGCCAATCTCAGCGTCGACCAATTTTTTGCCGAAACGGCGAATCTCTCAAATCATTATCTCGCGGCCGACGGCGATCGGCGCGGCGAGTTCGCCGAGCTGCTTCTGCACCTCTTTGGCGGCTTCGTTCTGTTTTTCTGCATCGTGCGGCGCTCGGCGCTGCTCTCGGTGACCGCTACAGCCAAGGGGGCAATTTCCAATGACTGAACAACTCGCATTGACGATCGGTGGGGAGCCGCTTGTTCCTTCGACCGATGCCGCGGCGGCGCCAGCGTCCCGCCGCCGCGGTTTTGCCGGGTTCAGTTGGGGCCAGATTTTGGGCGGCACGGCCCTCGTTGCCGCGCTCGTGTGGGGTGGATGGGCAACGCGCGAGCTCATGATCCTCAAGGAACGGCGGATCGTCTCGATCAGCCTCGCCGGCATGGCCAACGATTTCATCATGGCGGAAGCGCGCTCGGGCGCCAGCCCAAAACAGGTCGATTCCGACACACGGCATTTTATGTCGGCCATGCAGCGCACCCTTCAGGACCGTGCGGCCGCCGGCGAAACGATCGTGGTGAGCGAAGCGGTGGTGGCGGCCTCGATGCCGGACATCACTCCCGATGTGCGCGCAGCGGTCGGCGAATTTATCAAGCGCAATCCGCCGCCGCGCGTTGCGGCCGCCGCCCCGGCGCCTGCAATGCCGGCGCTGATGCCGTCGGCCCCCGCGGCGGCAGCTGCAAACTCACCTGTGTTCGGTGGCGGCGGCCTGCTGCCCGGCGGCGGGCAGTGACGCGGTGCGCGTGCTGCGATCGCCTTTCCTTCGCAACACGGTGATCGCGATCGGGATCGTCGCGGCCACTAACGCCTGGCTCTCGCTCGACAGCTACGCGCAGCGTCATGGGTTTTTCATCAACCGTTCGCCCTCGCTCCCCAATTGGGCCTATTATTTCGAGCGCGGCAAGATGGTGAAGCGGGGCGAGGTGGCGTTTTTCGTCCCTCCGTCGAACAAGCTGGTTCATTCGCATTTCGGCGCCGAACCTCCGGTCTTTGGCAAGATCGTCTATGGGATGCCGGGTGATACCGTCGTACATCGCGGTGCGGACGTTATCGTCACCTGGTCCGCGGGGGCGGGAAACGACGCGCCGTCCGAGCAGCTGGTCGGGAAGCTAAAGCCCGTATCTTCGGTCGGCGAGAAACTCGTTCCCGGGCCGACGGGCGTGATCCCGAGCGGCTGCTATTACATGGGGAGCCCGCATCCCGACGGCTTCGATAGCCGCTATGCCGCCATCGGCTTCGTATGCACCCGTCAGATTGTTGGAGTATCGAAATGGTCGCTGCTATGACGCGCGCCGCCCGTCGCCATGCTGCGTTCGCCGCTGGGCTTGTGCCGTTCGCTCTCTTTGCATCTATGCCTAGCGCCAGCGCGAAGGATTATGGTCAGCAGGTTGCGGTGTTCCGGATTTCCGAGCCCGATCTTCTGCGCACGATCGAGCAGAAGCTTCGCACGCTCGAGGCGAGCGGCGGCATCGAACGGATGAACGCCGAACTCACGCGCCGCACGGAAGCCGGGGTCCGCCGTCCCCGTCCCGTCGCCGGCATCGCCCTTGCCGTTCGCGAGCGGAGCTGGATCTTCGACCCAACAATGCAGGTCGACAAGGATATTCTCGACAATAAGGGCAATGTGATCGCGCGCGCGGGCCAGCGCGTGAACCCGCTGGATTTCGTGACGATCCGTCAAAAGCTCGTGTTCATCGACGGCGATGACCGCGACCAGGTGAATTGGGCGCTGCGCCGCTTCGATGACCGCGGCGCCAAGCTCGTCATGGTCAAGGGTGCGCCGCTCGATGCGATGACCGCCCATCAGCGCCGCTTCTATTTCGACCAGGGCGGTTTTCTTGTCGGCCGCTTCGGGATTCGAGCGGTGCCGGCGGTGGTCGAACCGAACGGGAAGACGATGCGGGTTTCTGAAATCCCGCTCGGTGTGGGGCGCAAATGAGCTGCCGCCTCTCCAAATCTGTTGGCGGAGTCGTCCGGGCCGCTCGCACGTCTGTTCGCGCCGCGCTCGCGGCGCTGACCTTCGCAATCCTTGCGCCGGCAACCGCTGGGGCGGCGGGGATCGACGGAACCCCGGGCAAGTGTACGGGCAAGTTCGTGAACCCCATCACGGACGTCTGCTGGTCCTGCCTGTTTCCGTTGTCGGTGGGGGGCCTGAAGATCATGCCGTCGGATCGTCCCGACACGGACAATCCCGATCTCCCGATCTGCGCTTGCGGGTCGCCGCTCCCGCGCATTGGCGTAGCGATGGGCTTTTGGGAGCCGGTCCGCCTTGCCGATGTCACGATGAAGCCGTGGTGCTTTGCGAGTCTCGGCGGCAAGAAGATTTCGCCGGGGTTCAATATCGGCCACGGCCGCGCGGCGGATAGCGTCGACGGACATGATCGCGGCGCGAAATGGCATGTCCATTGGTATGTCTATCCGCTGCTCTACTGGATGGAGCTCCTCACGGATGTCGCCTGCCTCGAGCAGTCGTCGTTCGACATCGCCTATGTCACCGAAATCGACCCGCTCTGGCAGGATGATACGCTGACGGCGCTGATCAATCCGGAAGTCGCGCTCTTCGCCAATCCGCTCGCGCAAACGGCGTGCGCGGCAGACTGTGGCGCCGCCACCGGTAAACTTCCGCTGGATCCGCTCTTCTGGTGCGCTGGCTGCCTCGGGCCGATGTATCCGATGAACGGAAACATCTCCGCGCACATCGGCCACGTCCAGTCGAGCCGGCTCGCACTGTCGCGCTTCGCCTTCAAGCTTCATCGGCAAGGTATCGCGTGGGGGACGATGGGCAAGAAGGGGCTCTGCGGCAAATACATCATGCCGATCATGAAGAAGCAGCAATATCGGTTCCAGGCCACGGTGCCGTCGCCGATGGTGAAGGGACGCTGGGCCTGCCCGCCGATCGGCGCCTCCGACATGAAGCCGGGATCCGGCAACACCTATCCCGCCGTTGGCGAAGACATGGGCTATCTTGTTTGGAGGAAGCGAAATTGCTGCGTCCTTTGAAAAACCTTTCCGGAAAAGGGAAGTTCTTTGCCGGCGTCGCGATCCTGTCGGTTTGCGGTGGCGGCATTGCGCTCGCGCAGAACGTCGAGGGTCTCGACATTCAGCAGATTATTGGTCGCGGTGAAGCGGCCGATGCAGATGCGGAAGCGCTCATCCGCGAGGTCTCGCGCCGCGGTGATGAGATGCGGGCAGAGGCGAAGGATGCTGCCGACGCCGGCAACCGCAATCTGGCTGAGAACAAGGGTGTGCTTGGCGGCGGACCAACGGGTCCGATCGATTTCGACCAAATGCTTGCCGCGTCGACCGATCTCGAGGCGAGCGACAAGGGCGCGCCCCAGCTCATCGTCTTCGCGTCGTTGTCGATGCCCGAACAGAGTTTGAAGAAGCTCATTCGCGATACCGCGAAGGTTGGCGGCACTGTTGTCTTCAACGGGTTCCCCGGCAACTCCATGAAAGCCTTTCAGCAGGGCATCATGAAGGTGGTCGATAACCAGGACGCCTATGGCAGCATCGGGATCGACCCGCGACTGTTCCGCGCGTTCGATGTGACGGCCGTGCCGGCGATCGTCGTCGTCACCTCCGATTTCGAACTGTGCGACGGCTTCGACTGCAGAACGACGGTTCCGCCCTTTGACCGGATGACCGGCAACGTGCCGCTCGAATATGCGCTGGAGACCTTTGTGAACGGGCGGGGCCCGGGATCGGCGATCGCGGGCCAGGCACTTTCCCGGCTGAAGAGGGGGCAGGGGTCATGACCGATGCTGTGAATGGTGCCGCAATCGATCAGAACGCTGGAACTCTCGGTCTTGGCCGTCGCTTCAGCCGCTCGATGGTCGCGATCGTGGCCGCGCTTTCAATGGTCGTTGGTCCGATGCCCGTCGTTCGGGCGCAAACCGCTCCATCTGGCGACATCACTTCTGCGCAGAAAGACGGCGAAGCCTTCGCCAAGTCGGGCAAAGAAGGCGCAGCCTCGATCCCGGATCAGGAAGTCAACGGCGACGTCATCCCCGGGTACTCCACCGCCCCAAGCGATCTGTCGAATCTCTTTGGGAGCGATGACGGTGCCTTGAACTCCGCCGGCGGCACGGCCGTCGGGAACGAGGCGTGGGAAGTCATGATGGGAGCCGGTGCGAATCGCGCGACCGTCGACCCGTCGTCCTTTGAAGACATCATCAAAAAGGGCGAAGAGATCAACGAAAACGCCGGGAGCTCGGAGCTCGGCGAAAACATCAGCAATACGCCGGGAACCTGCGAAGAAGTCAAAGTCGGCGAAAAGCAGGATTATTATGACGCGACCTGCGATGTCGGCGTAACCGTGACGACGCCCGATCGCGTCGAGGAGTTGAGCTGTCCCGATGGCTATACCCTCGTTGGCCGGACCTGTTCGAAGACCCTGACGCAACCCGCCGATGTGACCTATACCTGTCCGGATGGCGGTGTGCTGCAAGGCACGACGTGCGTGGTCACTCAGCCCGCTTCGGTGTCGAGCCATAGCTGTCCCGCGGGCTTTTCGCTGCAGGGGACGAATTGCGTTCGGACGACGACCGAACCGGCGGTCATTACCGGCTACAGCTGCCCTGCAGACTATATGCTCGAGGGAGATCGTTGCGTCCGGACGCTCGAGCAATCGGCGACGCCCAACTATAATTGCCCTGCAGGCTATGTGCTGGAAGGAACCACTTGCCGGTCGAAATCGACCTACGCCGCTACGGCAAGCTATAGCTGTCCGGCTGGCTATAATCTCTCCGGCACAACCTGTTCGCGGACGCTCTCGCAGCCGGCTGATGTCTATTACACTTGCCCGGCAGGTTATGATCTGAACGGCACGACGTGCACGCAGACCGGAACCTATACGGCTGTTCCGAACTACAGCTGCCCGTCTGGTTATACACTTTCGGGTACGACCTGCACGGCAACCGGAAGCTATGGCGCTACGCCCAATTACAGCTGTCCGAATGGAGGCACGCTGCAGGGGACCGAATGCGTCACCTCGGGAAGTTATGCGGCGACCGCCAGCTATAGCTGCCCCAACGGTGGTACGCTCAACGGCACGAACTGCATGACAACGTCCCAGACGCCGGGCACGCCGGTCTACCAGTGCAGCGGCTGGGCCTTGCCGATGGATCTCTATACCTTTGAAAATGCCCCCTACTGCGGTTTCGCAAAGACGGGCAAGACTTGTCCGACTGGCTGGATCGGCTTCTACAAGGAAGGCAAGGCGCAAGGCTATTCGGGCACGAAGTGCTTCTTCCACCCGAAAGTCAATTACACCTGCCCCGGCGCCTATGTCGTCGAAGGCTCGATGTGCACGATGGTTTCAGCAACTCCCGGCACGGTTTCCTATAGTTGTCCGAACGGCGGAACGCTCAATGGTACGAATTGCCAGACGAGCTCGAGCAGCCCCGCGACGGTTACCTATAGCTGTCCGAGTGGCGGCACGCTTGCGGGCAACATCTGCAATACGAGCAGCTCGTTGCCGGCGACGGTCACGCATACCTGCCCCAACGGGGGCACCTTGAACGGAACGACCTGCACTATCGTCACGTCGACGGCAGCGAGCCCGGTCTATTATTGTCCTTCCGGCTATAACCTCTCCGGCACGACCTGTTCGCGGACCGACGAATCAAGCGCGACGGTCACATACAGCTGCCCGAATGGCGGGTCGCTGTCGGGCTCGGTCTGCACGATCGACCTCGCACAGCCGGCAGACGTCACCTACAGCTGTCCGTCGGGTTGGCAGGTCCAGGGCGACAAGTGTCGGTCTGTGCTCTCCCAGCCCGCGACGCCGATCTATTCCTGCCCGTCGGGGTACAGCCTCAGCGGCAATATGTGCAGCAAGACGGAAACGCAGCCGGCGACGCCGAATTATAGCTGCCCGACTGACTTCACGCTGTCGGGTACGACCTGCACCAAGACGTATCCCGCGCAGCCCAATTATAGCTGTCCCGCGAATTACACGCTCTCGGGTACGACCTGTTCGATGACGTTGTCGTTGCCGGCTACCGTCACGATGGTTTGCCCCCCGGGAGCCACCGAGCAGAATGGAACTTGCTATGGCGAGAGTGCTGGCCAGAGCGAATGCGCCGAGCTCGAGGCCAATCCGAAATGCAGCCATGTGCGCGATACCTGTCTCGACGAAGAACCGAATGGCCCGTGCAAGGTCATGGAGCGGACGTTCAAATGCCCCATTCCGAATTCGCCGCCGACCGATGTGAAGGAATATGTCTGCGGCGGTTCGATGTATTGCATCAACGGGAGCTGCAGCGAGATCGAGGATGAAGCCTCGAACGAGTTCAAGGATGCGCTGGTTGCGATGGGCGCGATCGACCAGGTCGGCAAGGAATTCGACCCCGACACGTTGGGCTTGTTCAAAGGAACACGCGAAACTTGTCACAAGCCCGTGTTCGGTCTGGTCAACTGTTGCGCCGGCAAGGTGTCGGGTTTGTTCTCGGGCGGTGTCGCCGCTGCGGCCGCCTGGGCGGGGCTCAGTGGAGGTCCGGCGGCTCTGGCCGGCGTTGCTACCCAGTTCCTGACGACGTTCCTTTGCTCGAATGAAGAAAAGCAGCTCGATGTGAAGGATCGCCTTGGGCTTTGCGTCTCGATCGGAAGCTATTGTTCGTCGAGTTTCCTCGGCGTCTGCCAGACGAAGCGGAAAGCCTATTGCTGCTTTGAATCGAAGCTGACGCGCATCCTGCAGGAGCAGGGGCGGCCGCAAATCAACAAGCCGTGGGACAAACCGAAGGAGGAGCAATGCAAAGGCTTCACCGTCGAGGAATTCTCGCGCCTCGACCTCAGCAAAATGGACTTCTCGGACATCTATGCGGATTTTCTCGAGGCTGTGAAACTGCCCGACGAAGCGCAGATGGCGAGCGACATTCAGGCGAAGATCGACGCCTATTACAAACAGCATGGACCGGGAGGGAATTGACAGGATGAACACGGCGATCCGCTGCGTGATTGCGCTGGCCGGAGCATCTCATATCGTTGCCGGTGCACCCGTCCATGGAAAACTCAGCTCCGATTCAGGTGCGTCGCAGACCTCGGCCGAAGAGCCAACGACGGGTGCGACAGACGAGGTTCCCAATCAAGATTTCTACTGTGGCGCACGGAAACTCGGGACCTGGTTCTATTGTGACAAGCCGAAACCGCGGCCGAGTATTAAACCGGCGCCGGCAGTTGCTTCCGCGGCTGCCAGCGAACGACTGGCGGCGATCAGCAAGCAGCTAGACGAGCTGAAGGCACGAGCGATCCTCGAGCCCTCGGAGCAGAATGTTACCGCCTATATTCGTTTCCAGCGCGAACAGCTCGATCGGGCGTCGACATTCTCCGACGTTTGGCAGCGCACGATGTGGCAGAATCCCGAATTGGACTACACGCTGCAGCGCCCGGTATCGACGCTCGCGAAGCGCGCATGGATCGATAATCGCAAAGCCGAGCAGGAAGCAGCGCTTCGCAACCTCTCGCGCCGTTACGGGATTTTCTATTTCTACGCGCAGAGCTGCGGCGCGTGTGACATCTTCGCTCCGATCCTGAAATCGCTTGCGACAAGCAGCGGCTTCAATGTCGTCGCGGTGTCGATGGACGGCGGTCCGAACGGCGTGTTCCCCAATTATGTCGTCGACGTCGGTCAACACGCCAAGATGGGTCTGACCTCGAAGGCAACGCCGGCACTCGTGCTCTACGACACTGTGAATCGGCGCCCCATCCCGATCGGCACGGGCATATTGTCGGCCGACGAAATCACCGAACGCATTTTCACGCTCACGAGCACCAAAGTTGGGAGCGACTTCTGATGACCGCAATCACATTCATCGCGCGGATCCGCGTGGCAGTCTCGCGCATCAGTATAGGCGTCATTGCCCTGTCGGTGGCGGCAGCGCCGGCACAGGCTGGCGTCGGCGACGAAATGAGCGACTTTTTCAACGATATGGGCGCTTCGGCGAACGCCACCGGTGCCACGGCCTATCAGGGCCAGTCAGCCGGCTATTATTCGCTGGGCTCGGTCTGGGCACGATTCCCGCAAAAGAGCGTTTACCCTGCGAACATCCAGCTCCCGAAGGTTCGCGCCGGCTGCGGCGGTATCGATATTTTCTCGGGCTCTTTTTCGTTCATCAATATGTCCGAGTTCGTCGCGAACCTGAAGGCGATCGCTAACAACGCGATCGGTTTCGCTTTCAAGCTCGCGATCGACAGCATCAGCCCGCAAATCGGGGGCGTCATGGACCAGCTCCAGGACATCGCCAACAAGGTGAACCAGTTCAACATGCAGAGCTGCGAGGCGGCCGCCGCGGCTGTCGGCGCCGTCTGGCCGAAGGTCGACGCGGCCGAAGATCGTATCTGTCAATCGATCGGCACGTCAGCCGGTCGGTTCTCTGACTGGGCGAAGTCGCGTCGTGGATGCGGCAACGGCGGTGAAAGATCGTCGACGATCAATTCCAACACCGATCCTTCGCTGGCAGCAATGACCCCCGGACCCAAGAATTATGCCTGGGACATGATCAAGCAATCTCCGCTGGAGAGTGCCGATCGTCAGATGCGCGAGTTGGTGATGACGCTGACCGGGACGATCGTCGTCGGCAAGCGGCCTTCCGACAATGATCCGCTGCCGATCATTTATCGCGGCGAGGGCGATCCCGCGATCCTGGATGCGCTCCTCGATGGCGACAAGGCGATCGATGTGCTCGGCTGCGACGAAACGGACAAGTGCCTGGGCCCGAGCAAGCGCACTATCCCCGCGCTGGGAGGAACAGCGCTCCGCCCGCGCGTTGCAGCTCTCATCCAGTCGATGAGTGATAAGGTTCGCACCAACGCGGCGCTGACGACGGAAGAGAAGAACCTTCTCGGTATCGCCAGCATCCCGCTGTACAAGGTTGTCGCCGTGCAAGCCGCATCCGGCTTCAATCTTTCACCGGGCGAACTCAATTCGCTTGCGGAAGTCACGGCGATCGATCTTCTCAATTCGATCGTCCAGCGAATGCTCGACCAGGTTGCCGCCGGCCAATCGAACAACAGCAATCAGGCAGACTCGGAGAACCTGAGGCAGTTCAATGAGCAACTCGCGCGTGTGCGGCAGCGGTTGTTCGAACGTGAAAGCACGGTGAACCAGCGCGTTACCCGCACGTTCGAAATCGTCGATCGCGCGATGATGATCGAAAGTACGCTGCAAACGCGCATGGCTCCCGGGATGGCGGCATCGCTCAACTTCTCACGCGCCTTGTCGGCGCAAGGTTTGCGGCCCTGATTTTGGGCTGAAGGAGCGCGTGCGATGATCGAGGTCTTCACGGTTGGGGGCGGGGAGTATCTCGTCAACGTCTTCAACGCGGTCGCGTCGTGGGCTGGCTCCGGTGGCTACCGGGGCCTCATTCGCGTGGTGATGGTCATGGCCTTCACCTGGGCGCTCCTCGTCACGGCGTGGAACATGGATCCGCGCGCACTGCTAAAATGGTTCATGCAGGCGACCTTGATGTATATGGTCATCTTGGTGCCGACGATTTCGGTCAAGGTCACCGACCGCACCAACCCGGGTGTGACGGCCGCGGTCGTCGATAATGTTCCGATCGGACTCGGCCTGATCGCCGGCTTCACCAGCCAAATCGGCGATTATCTGACGCGCGCGGCCGAAACCGTATTCGCGATGCCCCAGGTCCTCAACTATTCGACTGGTGGCATGATCTATGGCGCGAAACTGCTCGACGCCACCCAGGGCCTTCGTATCGACGATCCGGTCTACGCGACCAACCTCAACGAGCATTTCAAGCAGTGCGTCTTTTATGACATCCTGCTCGGCCGCAAGACCTATGACGACATTCTGAAGTCTCCGGACCTGCTTACCGCCATGGGGCCGGGGTCGGTCGCGCTGTCGCAGCAATATATCTATCCCGACGGGACCTCCGGAATCGTCACTTGCGAAACGGCCTATAATTTCATTCGCAATGGCTGGAACGGCTATTACGCGGTCGCGGCACCCAAAATTGCGTCGCAGTTCTTCCCGGGCATACCTGTCGCGCAGGCCTCAACTCGGCTGAACAACGATATGAGCGGCATGAACGCTGCGGGTATGGGCTCAAGCAGCGGTCAGCTCATTCGGCAGGCGATGTTCATCAACGCCTTGACGGAAGCTCGAGACAGCTTTGCGAACGGTTCGGCGCAGGGGGCGATCGATGCGTTCGCTCAGACCCGCGCGGACATTCAGACGCGGAACACCTATTCTACGATCGCGTCGGGCGCGATGAAGTGGGTTCCCTTGCTGAACATCGTGTTGACTGTCGTGTTCTATTCGCTGTTCCCGATCCTTTTCCTGCTCATGCTGCTGCCGACAAACGGAATGACGGTTGCGAAAGGCTATATCACCGGCTTCTTCTACCTCGCCGCGTGGGGGCCGTTGTTCGTCATTCTGAACATGATCTTCATGTCGCGCTGGCAGGATTCCTTGGCGTCGTGGGGCGCGAGCGGCGGCATGACCGCTGCCAACTTCTCGGGCATCTCGGCCGTCAATCAGGATGTCGGCGCACTCGCCGGCTACATGATCATGTCCGTGCCCTTCATTGCTGCCGGCATGGCGAAGGGTGCGATGGCGATCGCATCGCATTCGGCGAGTTTTCTCTCGCCCAGCCAGAATGCGGCCGAACAGGCTGCGGCCGAAGCCACGACGGGCAATTATTCCTATGGCAACGCGTCTCTGATGAACCGTCAAATCAATACGCTCAGCCGCGATCAATATTCGACCGCGCCGAGCTTCCAAACCGGCGCCGGATCCATCCAGCAGCGCTCCGGCGACGGCGCGTTCACCCGGTATAACGAGGACGGCACTTTCGCCTATGATACTAGTCAGGGTATTTCGAACCTCGGCTTCGCGATTTCGGCGAGCAAGGATTATGGCTCGCAGCTGCAGAAGGGACTTAGCCAAGGTTCGAGCGTGGTGGAACAGAAGCGGGTCGCGGCAAACGATAGCTGGGCTACGACCCGAACAGAATCGGCGCGCCTCTTTGACACCGCGCAGACGTCAGCAAGTGCAACCACTGAAGAAGGCCGCGCGCTCCAGTCGTCAATTGCGCAGGTTCAGGACTTGTCGGCGCAATGGTCGAATACCTTGCAAACTCAGTTCGGTATGACCAAGACCGAGGCCGACAAACTTGCACGCGACACTGCGCTGACGGGCAGTTATGGGGTCGACGGAAGCGGCACCCTTAAGGGCAGAGGACCTCTCTCCGCTCAGGGCAGCTTACGCGCCGGGCTGAATGGAAAATCTACTGACACGCGAAATACCGAACAGGGCGTGTCGACGCAGAATTCCAATACGGATGCCTTGCAGTGGCTTGAGAGGGAATCCAATTCGGAAGCCGCTCGCCAAGCACGCGAGAGCTTCTATCGGGCTACTACGTCGTCAACCGACAGCCAGGTTCGTGGACTCGGTCAAGAAGTGTCACAGGATCTTCGCCATTCGCAAAGTCTCAGCGAGGAAGCTTCGCGCGCCGAAGATCAATACCAGCGTTGGTCGAACGAATTCTCGCAGTTCGAGCGCGACGGCTATTCGCTCAACAAGAATCTGAGCCAGGACTTCGTGCGCTATGCGCAAACGGCGATGATGGATCCGCAAAACCGCCATCTCGACCAGAGCTACCATCCTGGACTTGTCAACATGACGACAACTCAAGCGATGACGCAGGATGCCTTGCTGAAGCAGTTCATGGATGATCGCGTTGACCAAATGCACCGCGATCTCGGCGTCGTCCCCGATGCGCCGGGGGCGACAATCGCTGGCCCGTCGTTCTCCACAGCCGACGACATCCGTGCGATCGGTGCTGCCGGCATGGCCGACATCTCCTCGCGCGGTCCTGCAGTCGATGTTTCCGGTTCCGCGAGAGACGTCGGGCTCGAGAACGACGTCTCTGGCCGACTGGACGGGAGTGTTGCTCGGCTTGAAGAATATGGACAGGGCATGCGCGCAACTCTGCTCGGAGATCGCCGGCAAGCTGATAGCCTCGGTGCGACCGCAGAAGCTCGCAATGACAGCTGGGTTATCCGTACAATGCCTGGCGTGGCGTCTGCGCTTCGTGCGCTCGGCCTCGACAGCGCGGCAGAAGCGCCGCTCGGTGGAGAACGGGTCAACCTCGGAGGTGTTGCCTCGGCCGCGGGTCTCGGAATTAAGTCGGGGACCAATTTGAGTTCGATGGACTCGAGTATGGCGCCGGCATTGACCGCCGCGGCAGCTTCAGCCCACGCGCTTGGGCTGCCACAGCGCGTGGTGACTTCTGCGCGCGACAGCCAGCATTCTCGTGGCAGTCTTCACCCGGAAGGGAAAGGCGTCGATTTGCGCGGGAACGACATTAGTGTTGGCCAGGGGCGCCAGTGGGCTCGAGATGTCCGGGAGCGACTGGGCCCCGACTACGACGTCAATTTCGAGACGTTCAAGGACAAGCCGGCGAACAACCATCTTCACATTGAACACGATCCGAAGCCGCAGCGAGGTCGAGGACGGAAGCGCTAATCAACACAGCCGGAGACATGTCGCCGGCTGTGTTCAATGTGCTCCAAAGATAAAGATGAGGCCGAAGTAGGCTGCGCCAAGCGCGAACCACGAATAGACGAAACGCTTGCCCCAAGGTCCCAGTTCGCCCGCACCCTGACCGGCAGCCGTCTGCGAGGCTGGATCAAAATCAGCATCCACGGTCGACGCGAAATGCGTCGGCGCGGCCGATGCCGGCGACAGGTACAGCGGGTGCGTGGGATCAATTAGCTGACTCATCAGATCCTCGTTTCGAAGATGCTCCGAGTCATCGTGAAAGCCGTGATACTGATCGTCCATGGCGCTATCCTTCTTCGCGAACATACAGGAAACACCCCTGAACGGCAAGTTGCTGTGTGTTTTGCGGTAACGGGTAAGCGTCGAACGCTGCGAATTCTGAGCAGGATTTGCCCGTCAAAGCTGGCATTCTTGTTTTGATAACCGCGCGACGCTATATGAGAGCAACGATCCAATCAGGATCGCGTTAAGAGTCGGATGATGGCAAACGCTGTAACTCAAGTGCTTACGACGGTGAACGCCCCTTACGGGGCGGCTGTTTCCGCACATCAGCTTGCCGCTATGATCATCGATTCCCAGAGCGCGATTGACTTCAATGCGCCGGTTTTCGCATTTTTCTCGGAAGTTCCGCTTCAGGTCCAGAAGCAGTTCATGTGGGCCATGAATGTGAATGAGCAACTGGCTAGCCAAGTCGCAGAGCAGGTCTCGCAGCTTTCGGGTTACGCATTGCCGCTGGCGGCCTGACGCCGTGCCCGAGAAGCGGCCAAGCGAATGGCCGGTCCTCTTCGATCTCGCCATCGGCATCCTGAAGCATTTCGACGAAAAAAATGGTTTTTCGCCCCAATGGAGCTTCGGCGGCGGGACTGCCCTGATGTTGCAGATCGATCATCGCGAGAGCCACGATATCGATCTGTTTCTGGACGATCCGCAATATCTACCGTTCTTGAATCCCGAGACGCAGGGTATCAAGCTCGACCAAGCTCCCGATAGCTACCAAGCCGGCGCGGACGTCCTGAAGCTCGCATATGAGAATTTGGGCGAAATCGACTTCATTTGCTGCGATAATATCCTTCCAGACCCGACCACAGCGACCGATGTACGAGGGCATGCAGTAGCTTTGGAGACGCCAGCGGAAATCATCGCCAAGAAGGTATTCTATCGCGGCTGGAGCTTCCAACCTCGTGATATGTTCGATCTAGCCGCTGTTTCCGAGCATTTCGGGTCGGAATATGTGGTGTCTGCCCTCAAGCAATGCCCGCTCGACAAATGCAAAAACGCGCTGGAAGTTATCGATAAAACCAATCCGGCCTATGTCGAAGGCATTATCGGCCAACTTATGCTTCGTGACCAAACACGCGGCCTCGTCGCCCGCTCAAGAGAAATCAGCCGCAACCTCATTGAACTCGCGATCACCAACTAACCGCACCCCTATAACGCTGACTTTCGCTGGCGACGTCAATCTCTACACCGTTCCGAAACGGCGCAGATCGCAATAGCACCGCCGTCAAAATTCGATAAGCTGAGAAACGCTCGCGGGGAAGAGTTGCATCGGCCAACACAATCTCAGCGGCACTTCCGCAAAAAAAGGGGCGCGGAACGTCTTACATGATAAAGGGGACGAAATTCCGGAATCCCCGATTGGGGGGAAATTTTGGATCTGTTACCTCAGTGGACGGAGAAGGCGGAGAAGCGCGGCCTAGACCCCCTTGGCATTCAAAATAGCGGTGTCCTCCTGTACCAAGCGCTTTTGCCGGGAATCAGCAATGTTACCCTTCGCATGCGCTACTACTGCTACTATTGCTGGGTCAGCGAAACTTATGCACGCAGCGGAGCTTCCGACGATTTCGAGGCGTGGCGAACTTGGCTCCGCAGAGCTGAGGCGCTCTATGCCCTTGTCGCTGCCTATGCCAATGAGACTGGCGTCGGGGGAACCGAATGGGCGAACGGAAGGCTTGCCGCCGGCAAGAAGGTCATCGATTTCGCTGCAGCCGCCACTACCGATCGATCGCAGAAACTATATCTGCGCCAAGCGCTCGGCGTCTTCGGTGGCGCATACTTTTCCCAAATGGAAGAACTGGGGCTCTTCACCTACAACAAGCATGGCATTCAGGTCGCCACGCGCGAGCTCGGCAAACGAGCCGCGATCTTGTTCGCCAACGCAATCGGCCCGGACGTTGCGAAGCTGCTCAAGAAGAAGATCGCGGATGCCAGCGTAAGCGTTCCCGATCTCGAGCGCCTCAGCGGAATTGCTCCATCCGAAATCGAAGAGGGCAGCGCCGAGTGCGAATTTTACGAAATGCTCCTATTCGCAGACGCAGACACTGCCTCAGAGAACGCGCGCAGCCGAAGTGCATCTCTGCGCCTCGTCCTCGAAACGGCTCGTGCCATCGCAGAGAGCCCCGGACCGGAAGACGTCCGATGGCACCTCTTCAATCCGCCCGCGGACTTTCTGCCCTTAGAACTCGAAGCTCAGCGACTGAACTGGGAGGTCTACAACTGCCAGGACCTGATGCAGGTGGCGGCCGCATCGCTGTTGGCTTGGGCTATCTCGCTGCTCAATACCTCCGATGGCGGCCTATCGATTCCTGAGATTCGTGCGCAGGTCGTCGACGATCTCGTGTCGCAAGCCGAGACGGGTTTCGCTAGATCTTGGGGCGAATTCCGATCCAAGATCGACAGCGCGAAATATGACTTCCGAGCGACCTGGAACCAGCTGACAAATTCGCGCGGCGCGCCTGACGAGAAGGCCATAGCCGCCATTCAGTTGATGGCAGCGCTCCATCAACGAACGTTGGAGCGTCCCGACCTAGCGGGCCGCGTCGATCAGGGCTTTCCTGCGCGCGGTATGGCGCATTCGCTCCGCACCGAGCTGAATTGGCTGGCCTTGAAGGAAGATCAGACCGTCATCGAGAAGATCGCCGACTATGTAGTCGAGCGTGTGGTTCGACGTCATAGCTGGGTCGCGATGCAAAAGCTCCGCAGGCAACGAGACTATACCTTCCTGTTCGAGGCACGGGATGGTCGATTGATCTACCTCAAGGGCTATCAGCCAGTCGCGACGACTCCTCGTCTGGTGCCGGCGATCCAGTTTCTCGAAGACATTCACCTCCTGAACGAAGATGGCCCGACCGCGCGCGCGCGTTCCCTGCTGGAGGCGGCCGCATGAAACTGCCTGATCGGCTGGGTCGGCGACCCCGCAAGCCCTTTCACAGCGCCATCGCGACCACGTTCGCGGTTGAATTCGCCGCGGTCGAAGAAATACTGCTGCCGCAGATCATGGCAAGCGGCGCCACCAATCTTCTCATGATCGCCGACGATCGCATGGTGGCAATGGCCCTTTCCGACGGCTCGAGGTTACCCATCGCACTAGGCCGAGATTACGCGCTTCATAGTCCGCCAGCGAGCGACGGCATCTTCCACCCCAAGATCATTCTGCAACTCGGTCGCGAGACGGGAAGGGCATTTGTCAGTTCGGCCAATGCTACTGCTGCCGGGCTCGGCGGGAATGTGGAGATCGCCATTGAGATCGAGTCTGGCAGTGAAGAGGGGCCCGAACGAGAACTGCTCCGCGCTATCTGGCAGTATTTGCACTCGCTGGTGCCTGATGAGGCGTGCCCAGCGCGAGATGCGCTACGCTGGGCCCGGGAACGTGCGCCTTGGCTGGAAGGGCCGGTCGGGGCACCGCTTAAAGAACTGGGGGACGGTTCTGCAATTGGCTTCCTTCCTTCATCATCAGATCACGGGATTGCCGACCGGTTCGTGGAATGGATCGGCGACGAGAAGGTGCGGAGGCTGATCATTGTCAGTCCCTACTGGGATAACAACCTCAGCGCCCTGTCTGAATTGGCGGCCGAACTCTCGCCTAAAGAGATCATTCTTCCGATCGACAGCGAACAACACGAATTCCCCATCGAAGCAGCCTTCGCAAAAAGGGTGCGGCTCGTAGATCTTGATTACCCGTCATCGCGCTTCACTCATGCGAAAATCTTCGTCGCGATGACGAAGCATCATGATCATGTCCTATTGGGGAGCGCGAATTGTACGACGGCGGCACTGACCAGCGTCGGCAGCAACGCAGAGGCATGCATCTATCGCCGATTGCCAGCGGGGGCCGCAGTCGAAGCGTTAGCGCTAGATCGCTGGATTGACGCTGATCGGCTTGAGCTCTCCGATTTAGCGGACCGCGAAGCTCGGCCCGAAATCCCGCTGGTGGCCTTGGCGGCTCGGCGTCCTGGCTCCTTCGAACTGGATCAAGGCTCGCTATTCTGGCAGCCGCCCATCGGCGACGCAGGGGATGGAGCCGTCCAGCTTCTCGACCGCACCGGCAGGGTGGTGGCAGACGTTCCGGCGACGTCGTTTGCGAGCGTTGGCGCTCGACGAGTTGTGTCAATCGCCTCGGAACTTCAGCAGAAGCTTTACTTTGCACGCATTGTCCGCGGCGAATATATCTCGACAACGGCCCACGTTTCGCACCGGCAGGCGCTCAGGGAAAGTCGCCGGGAAGCAGCCAGCGGCCGCGTCGCTCGGGCGCTCTCCCACTTCACCGATGGAACTGATTTTGAGCTTTGGATGCACGAAGCATTCGAAACTCTGGTCCGCGCCGATTTTTCGGAGAACAAAGAGGGTGCCGTGATCGCAAGCGCTCGTCCGCGAGATCCGAAAGAAGTCGGAGCCGGAGCCGATCCAACAAATCTCAGCTATGAGGAATTCACCGAAGCGCGCCCGGGCGCTACGCGGGGGGGCGGGAATGGAGCCAATAGCCTGGCCGGCACCTACACCGACAGCATTCGGGGTTTTCTAAATCTGTTGACCGGGCGCGGCGAGCCCAGCACCGATCGCGACGATGACGGCTGGCTCGATATGGGCGACGAAGCGGATGACATGGATGACATGCCGGATGCCGACGTCGAACCCGCCCCGTCGACTTCGGCTGATCGGGAGCCTGTCGAGCTTCGGACAGTAGATGCCAAAGAGTTCGAATATTATATCTGGGCCTATGCGGAGGAAATCGAAGATGGAGAGGGTGCCATCGGATCAGCCGAGGTCCTCCGTCTTCGCTATTGGATCCTGCTCCTGCTTTACAAGGCTCGCTGTAACGACCTCCCGAAGGGGCTCGACTGCTCGAGCGCACCCCAATCATGGCCCCGGCTGGTCGTACGGGCGCTCGTCGCATTTTTCGGCAGTCGATCGCCGGCTATCTCCAGGCTCATGATGGCGCGAGAATATGTCGAAATGCCTGTCGACTTTATGGAATGCTGGGTAACCTCGCTTTGGGCGCTAGATACCATCGAGGCGCTGATGCCCAACAATCGTGCAAATCGTGACTTCCTGCCATATGTCTCCAAGCTTCGAGTGCTGATGATCAAACTGCTAGGCCTGACGAGCGCCGAGCTGACTGGCGCCATCGCCGCGGACATCCGCGCTGGCTTGGATCGCTCGATCGGAATCAGACTGGGGTTGCGGGCGAACGCGGATAATATCATCGCGGCGGAAGACGCGGCGGTTGGTGCGGAGAGGGCGGCGGGCGAATGAGCAAGCTTTGGATCGGGGTGGCCACCGTCGCGACCATCGCCGCCGGTTATGGCGCTTGGATTTTCCTATCACGCCCGGTCGATATGCCGCGATCGGCTGAAAAGACGGTGACTTGGGAGAAGGTGGCAGACGGGAGCTTTGTAGCGCAATCGGGCGTCGAAGGCTTTTCGGACGCGCTGACCCGCTGCTGGTCGATTAAGGATGGCTACGAATGCGTTCATGCGGCGCAAATGTCTCGAACAATCGATATCTCTGCCGGGGAAGTGAGGACCCTGCCGAACGATGGCAACATCAGCGGGATCCGGTTCGAGGGCGAAAAGCTGATTGTCCCGGACACCTACCGTTGCTCTTCGATAGGGATCGGCAATCCAGAAGAGACAATCGTGGGTCGCGGCAACCGGCTGGCATCGACCAGTCAGGGTTGGTCCAAGGCCTATGTGACCAAATATCTTGCGGACAATGGCATCAACGCCAAATGGTTCAATTGCGTCGGCTTAGCCAAGCTCTTGGAAGGCGGTTCGTACGCAACCTTGGGAACGACGTCGGTCACCCGGAAGATGGTGTTCGACTAGGCCCGGGAAAGCGGAAAACCTAGATGATCGAATGACCTGAAACCTCACTCCAGCTTACACGGATTTTCCCTTTAGCCTTGGGCAGCGATTTCCGGTCGATCAGCTTCCCGCTGATATCGAACTCATCATTGATGCGGACGATTAGAACCTTGCTGAAGTTCCGCGCCATATTAATTTCAACGGTGTCCGTCCGCTTGAACGGCGTGATCGTTTTGATTTCGATCAGGTCGTTGTCGAGCCGTCCGTCGGACCCTTGCGCATAATTCCGGTTCAACCGGATGCCATGGGTGATCGCGCCATATAATTCGCCGATGTCGCCGTAAACCTGCAGATGCTGCCCGGTGTGGGCGTTGTAGCTACACGCTGTCGAGAGAAGGCTTTCGAAGATCGGAACGAGCGAGATGTCGGCATTCGGATATTTCGCCCGCCATTCCTTGTATTCGATCTGCTGATTTATCTCGTCCCAGCTGACCCATTCGCCATCGTCCCAAAAGGCTCTGTCGTGATCGGCAAGTTCAACCATGGGCGCACACTAGCAGCAATTGGTGAACAGCTTCTGTCGCTAAAGATGTAATTCGATTATAGACGGGCAGAAACACCGCGTGAGGACATCACCGCGTAGCCGGGGCACCGTCAGTGTGGTATTATGGCCTATGGCGAACGAACTGGACGACATCAGGGCGCAGACGAACTGCCCGGTATGCGGTTTCGCGCTGAACCTCACTTACAGGACGTTGCGCTTGCGGCGAACGGTCGAATGCCAAGGTTGCGGCGAGACGATCCGGCCAATTGACGAAACACCGATTGGGAAGGTTCAGGCGCTGATCGACGAGGTAAACAAAGCCGCATAATCTCTTCCGAAAGGCTCTCTCACATCACCATTTGGACTTGCGTCCAGATGTGGTATTTTTCTGCCAATTCTCGAAAATCACCTGCAAATCGGGCGGAATCGCCGCTTCGAATGCCTCATCGAGCGGATAGTGTGGCATGGCCTCGGCGACGGCGTCGAGCAGCGCCAGCCCCTGCTTACGGTCCTTCGGACGCTTAAGAGGATTGCGCTTGGCCTGCTCTGACATCCAGAGTTTGTGGAGCGCAAACCATCGAGGGTCCGGCGCCACGATCCGGGCAGGGGACCCATCGCGGCAGCCGACGACTTGGTCGACAGGTCGACCAAGCAGCAGCCACTCCTGCTCTGCCAAAGGTATCGGCCGCGGTTGATCGCGGTCGCTCAGTGTTCCGGCACGAGACGGAGCTACGAGCAACTCGACCTCATATGCACGGGCATTCCGCGCTTGGAAATCACGCTCGCTATTGATCGTGAATGTTGGATCGACGGTCTTCAGCATCTGCCAGACAGTTTGTTCGGAATCTTCTTGCGCGGCGGCAACCCATGCGAGATCGAAATCTTCGGTTTCGTCGGGCAGGAGCATGAAGCCATTGGCCTCAATCATATAGGCCGCGATCGCGTTGGTCCCGACGACGAGCAGGTGCGAGCCAAGGAGATCGCGACGGTCGCATTCCCTAAGAATGGGACCGGCATCGCTGGAAAGCAGGGGAAGACGCAGAGCCCGGTACAGAGCGGCGCTTTCGGCAAGACTGGAGCTCAGTAATGCACCGCGCTCTTTCAGTTCGGCCTTTTGTTCGCGATAAGCTTGGAACTCGGTTTCCCGCGCAGCGTCCATGCGACCGAGCGACTTGCCGTTTCCGCTACGATCATGGATCTGATAGAGATATTCATATTCGCCGACGGTCTTGCGGCGCAAATCATAAGGCAGCGCAGCCCGGGCGCGCTCGTTTTCGACCCAAGCTTCATATCGTTGCCGGAGGTTGACGAGAAGCCGGGATTGCTCATCGCTGAAGGTGCGAAGGGTGTCCATGAGAATTTATCCCACAATTTCTTAAAGTCGTCAAATGTGGGATAAATCAATATGCGATAACAAAGATTATGTTAAATATCGATGTGTTCCGGCTGCGCGTAGCGTCGTGTCTCGACCCAGTTCGTAATCCACGGGTCAGCGATCAACGACGCGTCGGCGAACACGAAATAGTCGTACCCGTCCCCGCCTTCGACATAGGCTCCACTGCCGAATATCTCGACGACATCATTCCCGCGCCCAGTGAAAATGGACCGCCCGCGATGACTGGTCCGTTTGCATAGTTAGTTGAAGATCGCTTCCGATGCCAGCCTGAGCGGGACGCGGAGCGCAGCGGAGCCGAGCGGCCAGGCTCGCATCTTGATCGTTTCCGGAACCGGTGGTCGATATCCGAGGCTGCTGTGCGGTCGGAGGCGATGGTAATGATCGCGCCACCAGCCGGTGACGCACCGGAGCTCCTCCAGACTGTAGAAGATTTCACCATTGAGCAGTTCATCCCGCAGGCGGGCATTAAAGCTCTCGATATAGAGGGTGGGGACGCCGAGCCGACCGAGCCATTCGCGCACCGCATGGGCGACGATCTCGGGGCCGTTGTCAGACCTGATATGCTCGGGTGGGCCATGTTCGATGACCAGAGGAGTGCTGTCGCGAGCAAGTTTCGACATAAGGGTGCGCGGCAATGATTGTCGCTTCTAGGGGAGCGGTGTTAGGAGAACGCGTTTTACACCGAATTAGAGATCGGAGACACCTTAAGTGGCAAACCAGCTTGTCTTGAGTCCCGTACAGCTTCCCACGGTCTCCACTTTTTCAGCGCCGATGTTGACTGCCCTAACCGATGCATTGGGCATAGATCGATCGGTGTTAGCGTCGGACATTCAGATTCAGAACGCTTGGCAGAATCTGCCCCAGTTACTGAGCAATATTCCGCCCCATTTAAGGACGGAAGGCGTAATGCGGATGTGCGTGGCGGTCGCCACCGGCCTATTCGATTCCGCCATAAATTACGCTTGGAACGCAGCGGTCGTCGAACTCCGTGAAAAGGTTCGACGCTTCGGAATCCATATCATCCCGCAGATCATCGACAAAGACTTCGACGAGAAGAAGTTGCTCGATATGCAAGATGCGGAACTGCTGACTCTTTGCCTCAAGCTGAATCTCATTTCCGAAACCGGCTACTTCATGCTCGATCAGTGCCGGGACATTAGGAACAATTTTTCCGCCGCTCACCCCGTCATCGGGAACATTGACGAATATGAATTCATCAGCTTCCTGAACCGATGCAGTCGCCATGCTCTCAGCGACGAGCAAAACACTGCGGGCGTCGACATCAAAGAATTCATGACCGCGCTCAACGCAGCCAGCTTCTCTACGGAGCAAATGCAGATTTGGTGTCAGCGCATTACGCAGACCTTCGACGCGCAACGAGATGCAATTTTTGGCATGCTTCACGGCATCTATTGCGATCCGTCCAAGGAGGAACATTCTCGGGTAACGGCAATAACCGTCTGCAACCATTTTGCTGCATCCTTTTCACCCAGTTCCATCTCACTGCTCATCAATCAGCACCAAAAATATCAGGCAAAGGGTGAGCAGGAACGCTTCAAGGCTTCGCAGGCCTTCTTCGAAAACCTCAAGATCATCGGACTTTTGTCGGAAACAGAGCGGCATTCCCTGATTTCGACGGCTTGCAAGAACCTGATGACGATCCACCAGGGGCTCAACAACTTCTACAATGAAACGCCTTTTGCGGAGCGCGTCGCCAAGCTCTCCGAAGGCCACCAAGTCCCCGAAACAGTCCGTCGCGAGTTCGTGGAAACCGTCGTCACCTGCTCGGTGGGCAATCCCTATGGAACAGCCAACTCAGCCGACATCTATTATATGCAGATGATAAGGGGGTTTTCGCCGCGAGAGATACAGATGATGTTCGAAGTCGTTTCGTCGCAAACGGTGCTTGCGGGACGGGTGAACTCCCATGCCCGATGCAAAGCAAAGTTCAAGGAAATCGTCCATGCACTCCAGCCGAGCAGCATCCCGACGAGCTCAAAATCTGTTTATGACAAGTGGCTCCAACCCTGAACTAGGTCGGTAGGCAAAGTGGATAAGCTCCTGCCTCTTGCCGAACAGCTTGACCGGGCGGCTGTCGAGTTACGCCTTGACCATCCGCTTCACAACAGGCTGGCCCTTATTCTCATCGACAACGCCATCGAACTTATGATGCGCCATTCGTTGGCGGTCCATACCAGTTTCGGTGGTGACCATCCGGGAGGCCTGAACACAGCAAGCCAGCGCCAGCGGGCGCGCAGTCAGAAGTTAGAAGACCGACTTGCCGCGTTGGTGCATGTCAGCGAGCTTTCAAGGCTAGAGGCGGATTTCGTACTCGCCGCACATGAGCACCGAAACACCGCGTATCATGAAGGTTTCGGTGGCGGCGCCTATCTCCGGCCGCTTTGTATCCTCTACTTCCGCTTCGCCTGCCAGTATCTGACCCGCTTTGAGATGGCGTTTCACACATGGGTGAGCAACTTCGCCTTCACCGAGATCGGCCGTCGCTACTACGACGCCTCCGTCGAACAGGACGGTTCTCTCGGACAGATCAACCGGGCCAAACTTGCCGCCGCGCTGGATGCGCAGATCGACATCGAACCTGGACAAACGATCCAGAACGCGCTCGCCGACGAACTGGAGCAGGAGCGACAATCGATTGTCATGTCCTTCCGCTTTTTGATCGAGAATACCTGGCCACGATTGCCAACTTCGCAAATCCTAAAAAAAGTTCAGTTCGAGCACGCCCGCGACATGGCGTTGGAAAAGAAAGGGCTCGAACAGACGCACTTCAATACATCCCGCCGGATCGAAGCGGTCAACTTCGTCAAGACGACGTGGAAGAAGTACGCTCCACGCTATCACGCCATCCCACACGGCGCGTGGAGTCAGGGTATCGCTAAGGTCCGAGCCAATCACGACCCGCATTCAGCAGTCGTGCAATTCCAGCGGGTGAGAGCAAATATGGAATTTCTGCATGGCGCGATCTGCACAGCCGCATTCGTGATAGAGATGGAACTTCAATCTCGATACGACTGACTCAGGGCAGCTATTCTGGGGATCATGTTAGGATATCGTGCTCGCGGCGGATGAGCGACCGCCCCGCGATCCTGCCCATCCTGTCATAAGCGACAAATCGCCAGACCGCCGTCCACACCAGGGCGGTCTCGACTCTAACCGGGATTCGCTTCATCAACTGCGACCGCGCCGCGAACAGCATCGCAAAATGCCGCCAATTTCTCCGGCTGGCTCCTAAGTCGAGAGCGCAGCCCCCTTCAAAATGCCGCTCATGTCCGACAAAGGTTTCAAGGAGCATATGCAGCTATGACCGATAGTCAGGAAAAGACGATATCCATGGCCCAGCCCGGCCTCGTCGATCGGTTGAAGCGGATCGACCAGCTCGAAAGCGAGCTGACCCGCAAAGGCGCAGCCATTCTGGGAAAGGCCGTGGACCTAACCCATGCCGACTTCTTCATTTTCGGCGCGCTGCGGCGAACGCTGGCGCAGGCACGCGGGTTCCGCGATCTTATAGAGGCCCGAAATTTCCCCTGTGCTGCCGCCATTCTACGCTTGCAGATCGATACAGCCATGCGGATCAACGCCCTCTCCCTGGTCGATGATCCGGACGCAACCTGCAAGGCCGTCCTGGATGGCGAGCAATTCAACCGTCTCAAGGATCGGGACGGAAATAAGATGTCCGACGCCTATCTGAGAGAGAAGCTGGCCTCAGACCATGCCTGGATCAGCCCCGTCTATGAACGAACCTCCGATTTCGTCCACCTCTCCGGTCGCCACTTCGAGGTTTCGATCGCCCGAACCGACGATGAGACGCGAACAGCCTATTTCCAGATCAGCGGACATGACCCGCAGCGCCCCGACGAAACCTATTTCGAAGCCGTCGACACCTTCTTCGAAGCAACCAAACTTGCCGGCATGCTGATGCTCGCCTGCCTCACCGCCCGTCACCAGCCGGAGGTAGTACTGGCGTCGATGAAGAAGGATGATCTCTAGGCTGTCGTTTTGGCTTGAGCCAGCGGGCGCCATGCGTGGTCTGCCGTTCGAACCGATAGTCGGCCCAGGCGAGATCCTCGTCGAGAAGCTCATCGTCGGCGATCATATAGCGAACCGACAGACTATTCTGGTGCTGGACCAGATATTGCCGGTTGATCACCCGCGCCGCGTCCGCGGGCATCGGCAGATTGCTGAAACCCGGCGGCCCGCCGGCAATGATGAAAGCGCCCCAATATCTGTCCAGCGTCAACCACCACGTCCGCAGATCGTTGAACAAGGAGCCGAAGACCGATTGCCGTCCCGGCGACGAGATCAGCAATGTCGGGTTGGTCGAAGTCCGCAGCGCAATTGGCGAATGGCAGACCATCACATTGATGGCATGAGCATCGGGCGGCAACGAGGTGTCCATCGCGCCCTCGCGGAACAGTGCGTGCGCGCCTTGCGCTGACGCCGCGATCCATTCGTGCATGTCGGCATCTTCATCGTCGAGGTCCAACGCAAGCCCACCCGCCCTGAAGCGTTCATTCTCAGCCTCAATGAACCGCAGCGTCTCGAGGTTTCTCCGCTGGAGATGTCGCGCAAAGCCATAGATTGGCACCCGATCGCCATCATCCAACGTCTCCAAAGCCCCGTCGCTGACCTTCGTCCAGGTCGAACTGGCTGCAAAAGGCGTTTCGATCACCCGGTTGAGATCGCCCTCGATGGATCGCGTGGCGCCATCCTCCCGATAATCGTGAAGCGCATCTTCATAGCCGATCCGGTCGATCGACTTACGATCGGTCACCAAATAATCGCGGTGCTGTTCGGCAACGCGAACCTTGTTGGGATCATCCGCACAAGCAAAACGCCGCAGATAGAATTGCGGCACATAATGATGTCGCTTGGGGCGACCGGCAGTCATAGCGCACCCCAAAACACAGGAGACCGAAAGGCCTTAATATTGGACCTCGCAGTCTGGTGATGTGCATCACCATGCGACTCGATCATGCAGTTTCCAGACACGCGTTTCAGATTCCCGAGCCCTATACTATCCAGATCAGGATGAGGAGTGCATCGCACGCTCGCGCTGCGCGATGCACTCGCGGATAATCCCGAGGTGGCCATCACCATGCTGCGGCACTAGCTGATCAGCGATGCCTTCCGGCATGCCGGTGGAGCATCCTCAATCAGCCGAAGGGTAGCGAGGCCTGCCTGAAACGGGGCCGCGGAGCAGGCGGACCCGTCTCTGCCTGGAGAAGCCCGCGCGCTGCGGGCGTTAGCGTATAGACCGCTTGCCGCTGCCCGCCGCGATTGTGGTGGTCGATGCAATAGCCCTGATAGTGCCGAAACAGGAGACCGGCACGCACGAGATCGGAGACTGCGCGGCTGACATTGGTCTTGCCCGAGACGCGCACGCGCGCCCGGACCTCGGTCTCTATCGCGCGCTCCGCATCGGCAAGGTTGGCAGGCAGGCCCCCCTTCCCCACCATCTCCTCGCGAACGCGCTCGACGAGCGCGTGCCGCCTCAGGTCGCGGTGGCCCATAGGGGCGAGCGCATCGCAAAGCCAGTCACGCACCGTCAGCATCTCGCCGTCATTGGCGATGAGAGGGCCCGCGCTGCCATTGGCTCCAGCCGCCTTTGCGATAAGGTTCAACACCATGAAGGCGTAGCGGGGGCGCGACGAGTTGTGCGCGAGCACCTCGAGCAGTCCCGGCATATCGAGCGGGCGATTGTCCCATCGGGATTGAAGGGCGGTTTCCAACATCAAAACGAATCATGCACATGGGGAACGAAAAGTGAATCCCCTAATTCGCGGCTGCGGCGCTTTGTCATTCGTGACACTTTGCCCGAGGGTAAAGTGTCACTGGCGACAGTCCCCGGGACGCGGCCACCGTGGAAAGATCAACTATTAGGTCTCGATGAGGTGCGCGCGCCCGGTCGTCATAGTTCAAGCCCTTTCGAACGATCCAGCTGGGGTTCGTCGCGCTGGCCCGGCGTCTTGGCGTCCGCCTTGGCGCCACCCTTATCGTGGGGACTGCTGGCGCCAGCCAAATCGGCAGGTTTGTGATCGGCAAGATCGCCCTTTGAACCCGTGCCGGAATCCGACTTGCTCCCGAGATCCAGCTTTCGCTCAAGGTCACTGGAATGCGACGTGCTTCCGCCGTCTCGATCTAATCCGGGATCGCGCTGCGCGTCCTTGCCTGAAAGGATCTTCTCGACGTTCAGTTCACCGATAGCCTCGAGCGCGGACGTCTTGTCGCCGCGGTTGCTTTCGAGCTGCCGGACGAGCTTGTCCTTGTCATCGGTGAACAAGCGGACGTCGAGTTGTTGGCGGGTGTGGTTGACGAGGAATGCTCGAGCATTGGAAAGGCTGGTTTCGCGGGCGCCCATGACCGAAAATACCGTCTCGTTGGTGATGCCCTGCGCCATATGGGTATTGATCGCATAGGCGAGGTCCATGCGTTTCAGCATCGGGTCGCCGTTCTTAAGCTCCCGAATCTCCCCGTCGCACAATTTCACCACGATTCCGTCAGCGCGGACCTTTTCGATGCTCGCGATCGTCGCGTTGACCATGCCGCGGCCGTCGCGCTTGTCGCTGTCGGTCCAGCGGATCCGCTCGCCTTCGTGGACGTCGATGAGCTTCTCGTTGCTCAGCTTCAGCCGGTTGAGCTTGCCATTTGGGTCGATCTTCATCGGCTCAACACGGTGTTTGCGGCCGCGCATGTCGCGCAGCTCGACGCGCCCGTTCTCGAAAACGCGCTCGATGCGGTAATCTCCCTTCGGCAACCCCAAGCTGTTGTCGCGGCCTCCGACTTCGAGGAACTGGGCATCGCGCCAATTTCGCGCGTATCGATACTCTTCCCGGGTGAGCTGGAGCGTCTCGCGGACATTGAAAGCGCGCCCGTCGCCCTTCAACGTGCCCTCGGCTTTCAATCCGTCCTGGATAATCCGGTTTGCCTCTGCGCGGCCGTCGCGGCTCGACGGGAGCAATGTCGTCTTCTCGCGATCGTCGGCGGGCAAAGCGAGCCAGGCGTTCGCCGCATCGGTAATGCGATCCTTGCTCACGATAACGCGGTCACTCAATATCGCGATCGCGGCGCGCACGTTGCCGGCGTCGGCAAGATCCGCAACGAGACGCATGTCCTCGGTCTTCTGCCGCATATTGATATTGACCTCGCTCACGGGGAGCTGGTCCTGAATCGCGCGCGCCTGCATTACCGAAAAGCTCTTGCCGGCGTCGATCGGGTTGAGCTGCTTGCGGTCGCCTATGATCGCAAGTCGGCCGACCTCCATCAGATTTGCGATCGCGGTGAGCTTGTCCATCCGTTCGTTGGAGATCATCGACGCTTCATCAAGGATCAGATAGGTGCCGGCGAGCTCGGCCTTACGCGCCGCGAGCGCCTGGGGAGACGCATCGCCGGTCAGGAATTTCTCGTTGGAATAGATGAAGCTGTCGACGGTTCGCGCCTCCATTCCGGTGTCAGCCCGAAGATCGGCTACCATTTTGTTCTGAAAAGCGAGAGCCTGTGCATCCCCCCGCATGTCGGCCGTCAACAGCACGGCCTTCGTATCCTCGGCGCCGATGACCCGTGCTGCCGCGTCGATAGCCTCCGCCTTGGCGACGGGCTGGAGCATCGTTGATTTGCCGGCGCCGGCGCGCCCCTGGACAAGCACGATGCGATCTGGCGACGACACGATCTGGATCGCGGCCGCGAGTTGCTCATGGTTGAGCTCGCGCGGCGCGGCAAGATCCTGCAGCCGGGTCTTTGCGATGTCTGCAGACATCAGTGGCCGTGCTTCGCCGGCGCCGGTGTCCATCGCCTTCAATATTCGGCGTTCCTGTTCGATCGCCTCCCGGGTCGTCACCATGTCGACCGCCTTGTCGAACCGCTGCGAGGTCTCGGGAACGATCTCGCCCTTTTCGACCAGCTCGGCGATGCGCCGCTCCACGCGCTCCGGCGTCACGCCCTTTTCGCCAAGATCGATGGCCGTTTTGACAACATCCGCGATGCTGAACACGGCTTCCCGCTCATTGAGGATGCGAATGGCGCTAGCCGTTGCGAATTGGGCCCGGGCCGTCGCAGGCGTCCGGGTGAGCTTCGCAAGGCCCGAATCCACCAGCGGATCGTCGGGTCGCTTCAGGTAATCGACGAGGCGATCGCGCGTTTCCCGGATAGCGGAGCTGACGGCGAGAATTCCCCGCTCGATCGGCGACGATCGCTCCTGCGACTTCGCGAGGGCCATCGCGTAGATCTGATCGCCATTATAGCGATAGTCTCGTGCTTCCGCCCGCCACCGCTCGGCGAGCTCGGTTCGATCGCCGGCGTCCAATTTGGCGTCGCGGGTGCGCTGGGTGATAGCGCGTCGACCCTCCGGGCTATGAACACCAAGTTCTTCGGCCTTCGCCTTGATGTCGTTTCCGCGCTTGGAGAAGCCGTCGAGCGCCTCCTTGTTGATGCGCTCGCCATTCGGCCCGAGAACCTCGAAGGCGCCATGTTTCCCGGTTAGCTCAGTCTTGTAGCCCAAGCCCTCGAGCTTTTCGCGAAGGATCGCATTGGCCATCGAGCTAAGCGTGGCGCTGGCCCGGTACATCGCCCCGTTATGCCAGGCTCGCCAGCCATGGTCGCTGGTGACCTCTCCGGTCTTTGGATCGACGCGATCGGGGTTCCGAAACCGTTCGGGCAGCCGGGTCAGATTGGCGATGACCGCGTGAATATGGCTTTGCGGATCCGTCGCGCGGCTCGTGTCATGTTGAAAGAGAGCGTAGACGAGGTTGCCAGTGCGAACCGCAATATCGTTCCCGCCGACATGAACGCGCGCTTCCGCAAGATTCTTTTCGGCCCACGCCATCGTTTCCTTCACCGCCTGGACGTGCGCGGCGAGAATACGACTATCACCCGAAACAAGAGCGAGAAGCGAGGCAGACTTCGGCATCGAAAAGGTGAAGTCCCGGCCATAGTCGCGGGTCTCTGGATTGTTGACCTGCGTACCGTCAGGCAGTTTGCCGTCGAGAATTTTCTCGAACACGGATGCCTCTACGGTCCCTGACAATCCGAGATCGCGAGAGCCCTCGCCCATCCAGACCGACGCGGCCTCGGACTGCTCGGCAGTGTAATAATTGTCGTTGGCGAAATAGTCCGCGGCCTTTCCGGGCGAATGGACGCGACCAATCGAAACGGTCATCGCGCACCTCGCCTGAGTTCGAGATCCTGCATCATGCTTTCTATCGACGGCCGCGACTGGTTTTCAGGCCAGAGCATGGGTTTGAGGCGTGCGGTCGAAGGCCCCAGCCAGACCAAGCGCACAGCTTGGCCGGCTAGGCGACGTCCGAGCTCACTCGCATACATGGACTCAGCAGCGCCGATCTGGGCGACGATAGACCACCCGTCGAGAAGTCCCCACTGTCGATCGGCTGCGATCCCCCACCCCAAGATGAGCATTTCGAGAACAAACGCGCGATCCGCCATGCAGAGTGCACAGACAATGCCGCTCGGCCGAGTTAGCTCGCCATGGTCGTCGCGAACGGCTGACCACTCCTCAATATAATGCAACGCAACCCGTGCCGCGGAAACATGCGCGGAGCGGAGTTTGTCGCGTCGATTAACCTCGAGATTTTCTGCCAAATCGAACGGTGGGGAAAAGATCAGCGAGATGGCCGCGACGGTTCCGCTGGTCGAAATGGCGCGCTGCTGAAGCTCGATTGCTGGCGCGATTGCCGCTTGAAGTGCGGCGCCCGTCGCGCCATCGGACAACCGAAGTGCCTGGGCGCCGGCTCCAAACCACTCAATTCGCCGACCTGCATCGGCATGCTCCTCAAAACGTCGCCGCAACTGCGCGAGACCGTCGAGGTGGAAGAACCCGATCATGACGCAAGTCTCGTCATTGCTTCGGACCTTTTCAATCCGCAACGGGATGGCCGAGATGCCACTTGCCACAACGGTCACATTCATAAGGCTGCAGAAGCCCGATTTTTCGCCGGCGATCGTTGTGCGGGGCGAAGCGACTTTTGCACGCGCGCATCAGAAGTAACTTTGCGGTTCTCGCCGCAACAGCCGTGCGCCACCTCGCCATCCCTGGGCAGCGCGGACTGGGCGGAAGAGGCGAACAGCTCATGGGAGTTCAATCCATGTCCATGTCGAGGTCGTCGCTGCCGCGTGCCATGCCGTCGGCGCCGAGCTCCGCGCCGCCGGCGCGGCGCTGATCGGTCTCGCCGAAATCCATCCGGGCTTCACGCCGCGCCAGCTCGCCGCCCTTTTCCTCTATGGGGTCCTTCGGGCCGCGAAGCTGTTCCTTGTTGGCAAGGGCATCCTGTTGACCACTGGTTCCCGTGGCGGCATTTCGTGGAGTACCTGCCCTGGGCTGATCATCGTCGATCGAGCGCTTCGCGAGGGAGGCGATGTTGCCTTTATCCACTTCACCGGACGTCGCGACCCGTCCATCAACTGCGGAACGGCTTACATCGAGAACATCGCGCGCGCGGACCTCTCGCCCATCCTGCAGGTGCGAAATCTCGCGGCGATCTTCCCGATCTGTTTCCGGCTCGACGCCGGGTTCTGGTCGATCGGCCGCAATGTCCGGTCCACCCCCTTCTTCCCCAGCCTCAGTGTCATCATCGTCGTCGGCGGGAAGAATATCCGGCGGAGGCTCAGCCTCGATGGAGCCCTCTGCAACAGCCGGAAAACCTACATATGGGAATGACACCAGGGCGGAGGGGAACTTCTCCGGAAAACGAATATAGGCATTCAGATTGGGGAGGCTGGTGATGTCGTCGGCGATCACCAATGCCTCTTCCTTGGTGGTAGGCGAGATGGTGGAAGCGTCACGGGTTTGGTGCGCGCCATAACTATAGGACTCGTCCATCGTGCGGACCTTCCGGAACCCGATAAGCCGCGAACATTCTTCTGCCGTCTCCCGCTCCTTGACGCGAAGAATGACATTCGTGTTCGCAAGGCTGATGATGTTCTGCGCTCCATCATCGCCATAGGTTTTGCGCAGACCCGCAAAGTTATGCAGCCCGAGCAAGAAGGCACCGCCAAAGCTGCGGGCCGTCTGCAATCCCCGTTCGAGCGCGGGAAGCTGGTGAAGCGCAGCCAGCTCATCAAAGATGAACCAGGTGCGAAGTTGGCGCGTATGCTTCAGCGTCATGATCGTATTGATCGCGATGTTCATCCACAGCGTGAGCAGCGAGCGAGACATATCGAGGTGAGCATATTGCGCCGTGATAAAGAGGAGGGAGGCTTCCCCATTGTCGCGCTTGATCCAGTCCTTGATCGAGAATTGCTCGCCGCCATCGGGCAGGAACCGAATGGCTTCGGCGTTGGCGTTGAGGACCGCTCGGATCGATTGCGCCATCTTTGTAGCATCTGGCGACACCAGCGGTTCGGCGACCGTGCCCATCAGACTCGCGTAAATTTTCTTGAGGTTCGCCTTCAGCAGTTCGTCGCAAAGATGCTTGTTGGTGCCGCGCCCCTTCTTTCGCAAATTGTCGCACATCTCGACGAGCAGCGTGCGCGCCGCCTTCTCCCAGAAGCCGCCATCGGAACCGTGATCCGCCGGGATGAGCGCTGCCGCCGCGTTCACGAACTCACTGCGCGAATGGCAATCGTTGAACAATGACCAGGACTCGCAGCGTGCATCGTTGAGGTTCAAAACGAAGTCGCGCTCGGGATCATAGAAGGCTTCCATATAGTGCCCGGTGAGGTCGAACAGGACGCACCGATCGCCCCGCTCGATCGCCTGGGCCACGACCTGCCGGATGAGCGTTGTCTTCCCCGTACCAGTCGTACCAGTGAGCATGACATGACTTTGTTCGAACCCGTAAGGGAACGGCAGGGTGGCAATTTTGTAGGGCAAAATCACTCCGGCCTCTTTCCGCTGGGCAAGCGGAAGTGCCTCGACCTGCGCCAGCGTTAGATCCGGAAACGCTTCCTTCGCCCGTTCCCGAACCCGATTCAGATTGTGACGCTCGAGCATCATCTTGAGGACGTCGTACTCGACAATCTCAACGCCGCGTTCGTGGTGATCGGCGAGGATTGATTCACCGCGATCGCGTGCCCATGGAATGAACCACCACGCAAATGTTCCGGCGCCGATCGTCGCGAATATGAAGCTCCCAAAAAGAGCATTCATGAGCTTCGCCCATGCAATCTGGACATCGGGAATATAGGGAACGTAGCCCATATAGGTTTGATAAATACTGCCGTCCCGAAGCGTGACATTCGCCCGCTTCATTTCGTCCAGCCCGATGAAATCCCACGTCGCAGCGAGCGCCTTCGTCCCGAGCATCTGGAACTCATAATCGTCGAGGATGAGGGTCAGTTTCAGCCACAGGAATGCGGCAAGCAGCCCGAACCAGACGAACAGCGGAACGCGCGCGCCGCGCCACCACATAGAGAACTGGTGCCCAATGAGCTGGGAGCCGCGGGTGAAGTTTCCGGAGTTGCGATTGGCTTCGCCGTGGCTCGACCAGGCTCGCGGATGTTTGGGGCGCGAGGACTTATCTGCCATGGTGGCGGTCCATTCGCGCATCCACCGCGGCCATTAACTCGTCGCGTCGATCCGGGGCGTTCTTCTTGACCCATTCGTCAGCAACAAGCTGCGTATATTCGCAGATGATCGCCATTCGCTGGGGGTCGAATGCTTTGCCGGACTTGAACTCGAAGTAGACGCGCAGCGCGTCCCGACACACGTCCGATGCGCTCACCGAATTGGCTTTGCAGAACGACGCTAGGTCGCCCTGCAATTCCATCGGCACTCTGAATGAAATGTGACCCAACCGCCCCTCCATGGGAGACGGTCAGTGGATCCTTCGGAAAGCAGCACCTCGATACATCAAGCGGCACCGCGGGTCAACGAACGGCCGCGGTGGGCTTCTGACTTACTCCAGACGTTGTACAATCAGCGGCCCCCAAGGGCCGGAATTCCGTTGGCTCTGTCGCGTGCTACGATTGTAGCACGCTGATGTGCTACAACTGTCATACCCTGTGCGACAAACGTCTAACACTGAAACTGGCGGTTTTCGTGCAATTTCTCGCCGAACAGGATTGCGGCTTGCCGCATACCGTGTGCATCTCAGAATGAGATATCCCCGAAGCGGGTCTCTCATTCTGCTTATCGGAGGGAATCCGGGCATAGCCCGTCAGCTTGCCTGTAATCTGGGCACATTCGTGCCCGGTTCGGGCACGAGAGTTCAGGCCTGCATGAGGCGCTAGCCCCGCCAGACATTTGCTGATCGCTTGTCCGCATGCGGGCAGCGTAATCGGCAACGCTCGTTTGATTGACGATGCCGAATAGGTTGCCTGCTGGAACCACGATATGGATCATCCGCTTGGTCGGATGACCGATCGATCGCGACGCCCTGTTGGACCGATCGCCAACAAGCGCATTGCGTTTTGGGAGCGCGAAGCGTGAACCCAAAACGCAACTCATTCTGTCGCCGGCGGGGAGTCAAACCGGCACCCTTCCGTGTCCATTCCCTGTCCGATTTCGTAACGCCGCGGACAGACGTCGTGTACCTGTTTCGGTGCTGGATTATCGCCCGTATCGTGATAGCAGTGCGCAAAGATTGGATAGGCTGAAGCGGAGTAAAACGATGCCAAGGGCGAAGAAGATCGAAGGCAATCTGGATGCGATTGCGGCGAGACGCGCAGAGCTGGAAGCCGAACTTGCGCGGGTGACGGAAGCGGAACGCCGAGCCCGCGAAGCGGAGCGCGATGCGGGACGTGATGTACTTCTCGCCGCACTGGGAAAGGTGAAGATTGCCCGGATGGATCGAAGCGAAGCTACGGCCATTGCGAAGGCGATCGAGAAGCATGGCGCAAAGAGGATCGCGGAGAAGTTGGACACGCTCTGAGGCGATCGGCGATGTGCTGGTTGCGAGCAAACCGAGGCAACGAGTGAAGGCGATCGTGCCTATACCCGGAGAGATGCGCAAATGGCGAAGGGCCGCGTGCCGCCGATGCGAACCGGCGGGCACCTTCCCGCCGTGAGCGAGGCGGTCACAGGCGCGCGGCTTGCAAAGCGAAAGGGTCGGTCGTCGCCGGCCCACACATGGGTGTTCGTTAAATGGCGTCGGGAGATCTTCGCCGTTGGCTGACCTTACTGCCAGACTCTCGGCAAAGGCGAACATTGGCTGTTCGTCGGGATCGTCGAAATTCATCTCGATCTGATCCCTGCGTCATATGCGAGCGCGCGATAATCGTCGTAGAGTTCGGTTTCCATGATGCGTCTCCTGGGAAAACTGAAGGGGCGGACGTAGCCGCCCCGAGAGGTTCAGAAGGGAACGTGATCGTCGTCTTCAGCGGGCGGCGTATCGTTCGTGGTCGTCGCCTGTTCGCCCTTCCGGCGCTCGATGGTGAAGTCGTTGACGGTCAGGTCCACGTTATAGTGGCGAACGCCGTTCCGCTCGTAGCTGCTCTGTCCAACGCGACCTTCGAAGGTCACCAGGTCGCCGACGCCGATTTCTGTTACGCGTTCATGCTGTTTCTTGAAGAGCGTGACGCGGTTCCAGACGGTGCGATCCTTCCAGTTGTCATCCTTGTCCTTGTAGGGATATTTGGTGGCGACATCGATGTGCGCGACCTTCTCCTTGGCGTCGATCTTTCCGATACGGCCAGTGATGATGAAGTCGGCTTTCTGTTTCATGGCTTGTCTCCTTGGGTGGTGTCGTTGCTGACGCACTTCGAGGAGGCGGCCGCTCGCCGCGGGCAAGCTGAAAGACGGAGGCTCCGCCGCGCAGCGGTGGAAACCGTAGGCCCAAAGGGCTGGTTTTCTGCTTGAGGGTCGATAGACCCGTCCCGCGAAAGGCGGGCGAGCTGTCTACGTGCGTCAGACAGCAACGAGGCCGCCCAAGGAGGCGAGCTGCAGGGAGCCATTCAGGCTGGCCGCGCTCGCTGAAGATCGATCGGGACGGTCCTGCCTATGGTGGCGCATCGATCCCCGATGGGGGCGAAAGTGGAACCGCCGCACTTTGGTCCGCACGGTCATCGGAGGCACAGCGGCCAACCCGTCGGGCCGGATTGCTGATCTTCGCCGATCGCGACGCAGCGCATCGGACAGCCTTCGACAGTATCGGGCAGACTGGCTATTCGGAGCGGTGCGTTGGATTGATGCGGGCGCTGATTACATTATCGAGCACCCGCCGCCAAAGTGCCTCGGGCATGATGCCGATGAAGGGCGAGCCGTCAGCTGCGCCTCGTACGTCAGGTCCAACCCAGGTGAACTCGTTGAGGTCGTTCCATACGATCCGCGAACGGTCGTCCAGTCCCAGGTGCTCCGTCACCCGGGGCGGGATCGCTATCGAGAGGCCAGGGTCATAGTTACGCGTCGTTATCGGCGCGGTGATGACGCGTAGCTGGCCCCGAGCCCGGAACGTGCTGAGAACGAGGCAGGGCCGAATCTTGCGGCCGTCCTCAAGCCCGCGCTCCTTTTCGGCGCGCCAGAGATACACGTACTGGATGACGTCAGTGGGGAGCGGCTCAGTCCATGAGCTCGTTAAGGGCGACGGCTTCGGGGCGCGCCGTGGCGGTCCGGAGGCTTCGGGTTGCTTCATCACTCAATTCCTCGGGCGTGACAGCGATATGGTCGAGGCGCGCGAGGCGTTCATATTCGGACGCGGGCAACATGACGACGCGGGTGGCGCCGTTGCGCTCGATCCCGATGGGGTGCGTCATGGCTTCGTCGTAATAGAAGCCGAAGCGCTTCGAAACCTCACTGGAAGTGACCTTTTCGATTGGCAGTTCCATGATTCCCTCATCATCTTCATCGTCATGCTGGCAAACTGAACCTTGCGGCTCTCATCGTCTCGAAAGTCATCATCATCATCGGAATCGCCAACATACGTAATCTACGGAATGTGAGAATTCAACCCCCGCCCGTGTGCGGGCTGGATCACGGCATGAGGGCTCGGCCCTCTACGCCGGGATCCACTGCGGGCGACGACTAGTCGAACAGCCGCCCGACCAGCTCGGCGCCGTCGTGCTTCAGCAAGATGACATCGCGGAACTGCGCGGGGGGTCATCACCGCACGCCGCGCCGCTTGCGGCGCATCGAGCTGGAGCGCGCGGGCGGGACGGCCGCGCTCAATTCCGCACGGCGCCGACGTTCCTCGCGGCCCCATTCGGCAAGAAGCGGACTGATGTGCGTCTGGATCATCACGTCCAGTTCGAGGTCCGACATCGCCGCGATCTTGGCTTTGCGATCACGCTCCCATTCGACATCGCTACGCGGACGTACCTCGCCCTCGTGAACGATCAGTCGGCCGTCACGAAACATATTGATATAGGTCAGCAAATAGCACGCGTTGCCGGGACATTTGCAGCGACCCCAATAGCGGATGAATGCGGCGCGATCCGGTTCGGCGATCGCGCGCAGCTCGGCGCGCGCGCGCCACCAGTTTCGAGCCTCGCGATCGCGGTTCGCTTGCTGGTTCTC
The DNA here is from genome assembly GCF_024628865.1 of Sphingopyxis sp. DBS4. Lineage (NCBI taxonomy): Bacteria > Pseudomonadati > Pseudomonadota > Alphaproteobacteria > Sphingomonadales > Sphingopyxidaceae > Sphingopyxis > Sphingopyxis sp. DBS4. The sequence continues at coordinate 148,326 of NZ_CP102385.1, read as the reverse complement.
GACGAATGCTCTGCCGCGCGCGTCGAGCAATTCCTCCGGTGTGGGCTGGCTCTCGGCGATCTCGGCGGCGAAGAGCGGGAATTTCTCGCGATCCAGACGCAGGCGGCGTTCCGCCGCCTTCAATTTCCGGTTCGTCCGCTCGTAGGCATAGATTCCCTGATGGGGTGTGAAGCGCATAACACGATATCCGACGCAGCGCGGCCACGCTGGGGTGGATGCTCCCACGGCTGCTGCGACAATAAGGGCTGGGAAAATTACGAAGTGGCGCCGCGAACGGCAGGCGCCCTAGTCGGGGCGCCAACGGTCGACCAGATCGGCCATCTGACCGCGATACTGGTCGCCGAAAGCATCGATGTAGACGGCCCCGCCATGCTGACCGAGAAACGCAAAGACGGTAGCCATGTCAGCGGCAACGTCCCGGTCAACGCCGAACAGGTCAGTCAGCGGGAAGTTTCCCCACTGGTCGCCGTCCCACCATGCGAGGAGAAAATTCGTGACGCGGGCCGATTGGCCGGTGTCGGCGCGCGCAAGGTCTATCAGGCGGTTAAGCGCGGACTTCAACTCGGGGTGAGCGAGAATTTCTACATTCATCGGTTCGGCTCCTTCGGCCCGTGTATCAAGAAAATCGAATGTCGTCAGTTTTTGGGGTCAATCGTCTTTCGAGGCCCGCGCCAGTTCGTGGAAGCGCCAAGCGACATTTTCCGCGAGCACTGCGAGGTGGGGAAGGTCGCAATTCTGAATCTCTTCCTCGATGCTGATCCGGCGGAGGCTTTCCGCTCGCTGCGCGTCGGTTTCGGTCGGCGCCGTTATCGGCGCCGACGGTGCCGCAATCGTCGGAAAACGCGTCCACTGCTGGGTGAGCCAAGCAATCAGGCCCGGCTTGTCGGTCGGAACGTCGATCTGTTCCCAGGTCCCGCCGTTCGCGCGGACCAAGCCCGCTGCGTCACTTTGATTTCCCGTCCATTCGCCAGTGCTGGTCAGATAGAGGCGCATCGTAATTCTCCGGGTGGGCGAAATGCGATCAGGCGTGAGCCTGATCGCGGATCGCAAAATCTGCGTGTTTGAAGATGGTGAGCGGGACGCCAGCGGCGCGAAGATTCTGCGCGAGATTGATCTGGACGCCGCTGCCTTCGCAAATAACGGCTTCAACTGGCAGCAATCGCTGAATAGAACGGTTACGCTCGAACGCGGCGCGGTTGCCAAGCTGGCGATTGAGCCGGAAGGCGACAAGCGGCACCCCGCGCGCTGCGGCCCATGCGGCGCCGATGGCGTCGGCGCCCTTGTGCTGCGCAGTCGTGACAAGCGTCATCGCGGGAATGCGGGCCTTGATCGCGTCCAGACGATCCCAAAGCGCCTTATGCTCGGTCCAGTCCTGCCCGCCCGACAAAACGACAACCGGACCAGTCGGGGCGTGTGCTTCCCGTTTTTCCACCGCGCGCGCTGCGAGAAAGTCGCGCGCGTCGATCTGCGAGGCGGTCAAGGTGCGGCCCGTTCGGCTGCCGGTGGTAGCGGACCAAGGCTGGCCGCATTCGACGCGGTAAATCTCGGCGGCGTGGTCGCGCATCGCGCAGATCGCCGCGACGGCTTCATGAAGCGACTGGCAAAGGCGCTGCGTCTCCTCGACCTTCACCGCGTGGATTTCGGAAGGGTCCATGATGCGCGCCAGCTCGCCAAGCTCGCGCGCGGCGTCATCCTCTTGGCGTGAAAGCTGCTGCGCCACCTTGTGGAAGCTGTTGACGATCCCCCAAGCGATGCGAGGTGCGACAGGTGCAAGGCGCGTATCGGCGAAGAGGTTGAAAATCTCGCCGGTGACGTGGGCAGCAACGGCGCGCGCTGCATCGGCGTCGGGCAAGTCGTCGGCCGTGGGTTCGTCGTGGATGGAAAGCTGGCTGGCGGCAATTTCGCTGGTGAAAGCGCCCGCGAAGGCGTCGGCGCTGGTGAGGCTGGCATAATGTTCTGCGAGGTCGGCGAAGTTATCGAAGCGGGCCATGATGAAATTTCCTGTTCGCCGCTTCGGAAACTGGATAAGCATCGAAGCGGACATTGACCAATGTTCAGCCATGAGAGGCCGGAAGAGCTAGACCCTCTCCCGGCCTCCTTCATTCAGGCGGTAGCCTTGTCGGCGGTTTCGCCCCCCTTCCCTGCTGCGCCCTTGCCCTTGCCGGTCTGCGGCGCATCGGGTGCCGTGCTGTCGCCCAGACCGGAGTCGCCGCCAATCCCATCGTCCGAACTCTGCCCGACGGGCGGCAGGTCCTGTTCGGCCTGACCCGCGGGGATTTCACGACGCGGACGGCGACGGCTCCAAAGGACGGCAAATCCCCCTTCGCGGTCATGCCACAGCGCAATGTCCATCGGGTTCGCCATGCTCGGATCGTCGATGCGACCCTGATAGAAGACTTCACCCGTCGACTTCTTGATCTGCTCGAACATCGCCCCGACCTTGGCCCAGGTGCGCGCCGGGGTCAGCGCCATGACCTCATATTTGGGCGCCGCGTCATTCTGGCTGATGACCGGACGCAGCGCAACGACGTTAGAAAAGGCGACGGTATCGATACGACCAATGAAAACGCCGTCACTGTTCTTCTTGAGATTGCCAATATTAGCCATGAAGTATCTCCATAAATTCAGGGCGATGCCCCTTTTCAGAAAGTCAAAGCGGCGTTGCCGTCTTGACCATTACTTAATAGCGGCGCCGTCAAATCCGGTCTATCGCATTGTTTTCTTGACGAAATTCCGATCCTCTTTGGTGAGCCGGAGCAACAAACAGACGCGCGGTAGCGCGGCCAGCGAAGATCTCCCGGCCCGACGAGGGCCGGTTCCAAATTGGTAGGGGAAAGCGATGCGATTCCCTCACCTGTCTATCCCCTTCGGAGCCGCCGTCGCAGGCCCCAAGAAGCAGACGGGGGACAGCGCGGGGCAAGCTGAAAAACGGAGGCTCCGCCGCGTAGCGGTGGAAACCGTAGGCCCGGAGGGCCGGTTTTCTGCTTGAGCGCCCGCAGGGCGCGTCCCCGCGCGCCGCCGGATGCGACGCCGGGAGCCTGAAAGGCGGCGTAGAAGGGAGCGGGACAGGTTTGCGCGCACCCTGGCGCCTCGGCACGCGAATAGCGTGGCGAGGCCTCGAAAACGACTGCGGGCGCCAAAAGGCGGCCGACCATCTTCCCGTGCCCCTGATCGTTACCCGAAGGGCCGAGACCCGCAGGGGCTCGGCGAGCTTGGTCGCGATCGCAGAATCGCGGCCTTAGCGAGTAGAGCAGGTTGCCGATCGGCGTATGCCGCTCGGTGGCCCGCCTTTCCGTGCTCCAATTCTCGGATCAACCCCCTCCCCCAATCCATCAGCCGCAGAATCCCGCACTTTCCGGACGAAATGTCGGGGGATATTCGCGCCAGCGAGACTTCGGCGGAGCCGTATTATTGACGTCAGACACACCCCCCTTTCTGGGTATAGCGCGACAGCGAAAAGTCTGATTTCATTGACCTCGGTCGTTCGAGGCCCTCGCCGGACCGCGACCGAACAACAGCAGGATGAAGACGATGATCGTGACAACGAGCTTGTCGCGCCGGGGCCTTGTGCGCGCCGGCGGAGGACTTTTGCTGACCGGCATATTGCCGATCGACGACAATGTGAGCGATTGGGGGCGCAGCCTGCAGGGCCGCGGCGCGGATCGCTTCGAGCGTGCACAAGAATTCTACCAGGGCGTAGCCGCGGGACTTTATCGGGATCCGCGCGACCTTCTCTATCAGGCGGGGATCGTGGCGCAGCTCGGCATCGGCGCATATTTGCTCGATCTTGGCGCTTCGGACGATTGGTGCCGGCAGCGGATCGGCCTCTTCGTCGACAAGGCATTGGCGATTGCGAACGGGGCAGGTTTGGATCATCGTCAGCCCGACATGCTCGAACTGGCCCGGCTGCTCTCACCCTATGGGCAATGGCGCGGGCCTTTTGCGGCCGATCTGCCGATGACCGCGGCGATCGACGAGCTTCGCGTGTCGGCGACACTAAATGACTTGCTTGCGAAGGTGCGGCGCCGGCTCGCCGGCGAGCGCATCGAAGCGCGCGCACGATGAAATGGCATCATCACTTGTCGCGCGCTTATTGGCTCCGGATCCGCGCGAAGCGCTATCCGCATTATGCTCGTCGGCTCGGCGCTGATCCGCCGGTCCTCGATCAACTGGATCTGGCGATGGACCTGTTGTGGCCCTTCGCGCGGCGCGTGTTCCTCATGCACCGCGTCGATGATCTGTCCTATGGAGCGATTGCGACCGCGGTCGACGTCGACGTGGCGACGATCGAACGCTGTATCGCCGATGCGCTGTGGTCGGTCAGAATGGTTCGCCGGGAGTTCGAGTGAGCCCGCGGAACCGCTGTAACGTGAGCCTCATGTTACCCCCCATTTATTGGAATACCAATTTACAGGGGGTGACTTAACCACCGTGAACCTGATCCTTTCCGCGTGCGCGACCCGCGCACAATTCGGGGGACGTCAGATGGAACGCCGGACCTTCATTGGCGGATTGAACGCGGCCGCGGGGATCGTCGGCGTGGGCTATCTTGGCGCTTCACCGATTTCCCCCGGCAACGAACGATACGAGGATGCGCAGTGGCGGCTGCAGAACGCGCGAGCGTTTTTCCCGAAGGGAGAAATCGTGCGCGCGGGCGACCTGCTCTATCAATTGGGCATTGTATCGCAGCTCGCCCTGACGGCATGCGTCATTGCTGAAGGATGGACGGACGACGATTGTCGCCGGAGGATTGGACTGGACGTCGGCAAAGCCCTCTTCTTTGCGAAGGCTGCCGGACTGCAATTCGATTCCGATCCCTTCACGCGCCTGGTCCCGCAGCTGTCGCCATACGGGCAGTGGCGATCGCCGGCGACGGGCGCTCGCATCAATGTCGGAACGATCGACGTCCGCGCCGCGACGTCCGGGGTGTCGCAATTGCTGATGGCGGTTCGGTCGCACCTGGTTGGCGCCGAAGGCAAGGCAGCAGGTCGATGATCTGGCATCACCGCTTCGGGCGAAACTATTGGCTGCGCGTCCGATTGAGGCAATACCCCGCGTATGCTCAGAATCTCGGCCCCGCGCCGGACATCCGAGAGCAAGTGAAGCTCGCGATCCAGCTCGTTTGGCCGCTCGCGCGATCCGTCTATCTGCTGAACTGCGTTCACGAACTGAGTTATCGCGAGATCGCGACGTGCGTGGGGGTCGATGTCCGCACAGTCGAGATGTGCATCGCCGACGCCCTCATTTCAATATGGAAGATCTGCGACGAGTTTGCCGACACTCCCGGTTAAGTCCGGACGATCGCAGACGCAATCGCAGGGCAGCTCGTACCGGTCCACGGCGCCTGTAATACAAACTTTCTGCTTGTTTAAATTTGTCTTACGCATGATGACCTAGTCATCGGGAGATGCGTATGACCATCTTTAACGTGCGATTGTCGCGCGAAGACGAAGCTGAGCTAGCGGCCGCGGCGAAGAAGTCGGGTCGGAGCAAGTCGGAGATCGCGCGCGATGCAATTTCTGCGCATCTGAAGTCGATGGCCGATGATGAGCGGCGATGGGAAACGCTTCATGACGACTGGAGCGACTATGGGTCCGCAGTTCAGGACGCCTATGAAGCCCTCGTCGGCCATCAGGTTGCCAAGCTCGATGCGGTTCGCAAAGCATTTGAGACACGCCTGGTCGAGATCGGGAATATGGATTGGGCACAGGCGATCGAGCCGGTCTACGAGATTTTTCGGCGGAAGGTGATCGAGAAGTCAGGGGTAGCATATGCGCCGAACCCTTATATCGGGGGACGTGACCCCAAAGATCCGGAGATGATCGCCGTGATCGGGTTTGCGGCCGACGATACTCACGACTTGGCGATCCCGCTTGAACAAGTCTTCTACAACTATTGCGATTCCGCAGGCTTGGAGGCTTTCAACGAAATTCCCGCAGTATTTGCGCGAGCGCGGGCACGGCTCGAGGCGGACGATGAAAAACGAGAGCAACCGGATGCGAATTAGGGATTCGCAGATGCGATCCAGTTGATAATATGCCGATCTTCATATCGTGTTCGGCAGAGAAACCAGGAGAATATTATGGCGCTGCAGAATCTATGGCTGGAAGGCATCGATGTCGATGCGGCGCTGTACGATATTCGTGACGACGACACGCAGGCGTGGGAAGTGCGTGCCCTTGCGGGGGCGAGCATCGGCATCGATCCGATAGCGGGGCTGCGCGCCGTCATCGAGCTGAGCACGGCAATGGAGCGCATCGTTCGCGGTGAAATTGAGGGCAAGACGCAACTGGCGAGCATCCTCGGCCGCGCGGGCGACGATTACCAGCGCTGCCTCTGGTACACGGTCGCGGGCCGCGACCCGCTCGCGGTCGCGACGTCGTTCGGTGAGCTCGAGAAGTTGATGGCTGCTCGCGCGATGCTGTGGGTCGAGGCAGACGATCGCGGGCTTATGCCGGCGAAGTCGGACAATCCTTATTGGACGGCGGCGCCAGAAGGGCCCCGCGCAATCTTCAGCGAGCGTTTCGAGCTCGGCGAACATTGGACGCCGTTTCTGCCTTCAGCATTGCTCCCGGAGGACTGAGCATGCAGCGCTACTATGTTCTCGACCGGGAAATGGCCGCAGGCGAAGACGGGTTCGAGGCGATGGTGGCGCGAGCCTACACGCTCAGGCAGGCAGTCCGGTGCCTCTGCCGGCGCGACATCGCACTCGATCTTTATATTGCCCACCGGCATGGCGGGCATGTGCTGTCGCGCTGGCCCGGGACGGGCCCGCGGCACGCGCCGCACTGCGATCATTATGAGGCGCCCGATCATCTGACCGGACTCGGCCAGGTTCTCGGCAGCGCGATCGTCGACGACATCGACAATGGCGTAACGACGCTCAAGTTCGGGTTCCCGCTGTCAAAGGGGCCAGCGCGCGCGGCGCCAGCGTCGTTCACGAACGACAAGCCCGATGTGAAGGCTACCGGACAGCGTCTATCGATGCGCGGGATGCTGCATTTCCTTTGGGATCGAGCGCAGCTCACTCACTGGCATCCGCGCATGGCGGGCAAGCGCAACTGGTATATTGTTCGCCGGCAGCTCCTGAATGCGGCGCTCGGCTGCAAGGTGCGGGGCGATCCACTCGCCCAGCGCCTGTTCGTTCCGGAGACATTCCGGCTCGATGACAAGGACGCGATCGCGGGACGTCAGGATGCGGAGCTGGCCATTGCGCGATCGGAGCCGGACAGGATTATGATCCTGATCGGCGAGATCCGTTCGATCGAAAGCGCCCGCTATGGCGAGAAGATTCTGATCAAGCATATGCCGCAACGTCCGTTTCTGATGGACGCCGATATGGCCCGACGCTTCCATAAGCGGTTCGCGGCCGAAGAGGAGCTTTGGAGGTCCGACGATCGCGACGGCAGTTTGATCATGGCCGCAAGCTTTTCCATGGGGGCGTCGGGCCTCGCGCAGATATTCGAGATGTCGGTGATGCCAGTCACCCGCGAATGGATTCCCTATGAGGGGCTCGAGGAACGGATGCTGGTGACGCAGGCGATCGAGGAGAAGCGCCATTTCGTGAAGGGGATGCGGGTAAATCTCGGTCTCGAGATGCCGATCGCGAGCCTGACACTCACTGACACCGGGGGCGAAGCCACGGCGGTCTATCTCGCACACAACCTGCCTGAGCCGCGGTATGACGAGGCACTCGAGCAGCTCATGCGGACGCAAGGCGTCGAGCATCTTACTTGGCGACCCGGTGATTGTCTGCAGATTGCGCAGAGTGGTTCGACCCCAATAAAGGTGGCGGGAACATCAACTGCCCACTGAGACTCCGCACCAGGGGGCTTGGATGGCGATTGTCGATAAGATGATGGCCGCAGAATGGCTTATGCAGGCTGCGGTCGAGATGCTGAATCGAAACGATGATGTGCTTAGCGGTGCATGTCATGGCTTCATCGGCGCTGGGCCTCCTCCGTGAGTTGGTGGCATGGCAGGGCGACGGTTATGCCCCTCGAGTGCTCAAGGATAGCCGCAAGCCGAGCTGAAGGAACTCCCAACGGGATGTCAGAGGCCGCCGAGATAGAAGCGATCGTCGACAAGATTGTTGAAGGTACCGAGGCGCGGGGTGTGAAGTTGGCGGCTGATATCGCGATCGCAACGCCGAAGAAGGACGTCCGAGCTTGGTCCTGTCAGTAGTTTTGTGCGCGAGGTCATATAGTTGGAAAAGAAAGGACTATCGAGCACTATCAGGTTGAACCGCGAACTCCACCGCCAGGGTTCATCCATGCCGACCCAGGTCTCCTCGTCGATGCGTGCGCGCCGTCTTCACTGCAGAAAAGCTCTTGCGACCAGGAGGCCATCCACGCATGGAGTCATAGTGAGGAAAGCAGGAGATAACGTAGCGAATTTGTTATCAGTAGCTAGATTGAGCTTTCATGGTTCCCATCACAATGGCAGCGGGTCGATAATATGGTCTTATATCTAGGCATCGACGCGGGCGGCACCGCAAGTAAAGCGAGGCTTGTCGATGCGAACGGCCTGCGATTGGGTGCGGGGAAGGCCGGCCCCGCCAATACGCGCATCGGGCTCGACGCGCTGCACAGATCCTTGCTCGACGCCTGCACCCAGGCGCTCAAGGATGGTGGTGTCGCCGACAGCGATTATGGGAGCGTCCGGGTCGGCATGGGAATTGCGGGCATCAATCGGATGGGGATGAAGCAGCAAATCCAGGCGCTCGATTTTCCCTTTGCCAATGTTCAGTTAACCAGCGACTCGATCATCGCCAATCTGGGTGCACATATGGGCGGCGATGGTGCGATCTTGATCCTCGGTACCGGAAGCGTCGGGTTGATCAAGCGCGGTGAGGACAGTTTAAGCATCGGCGGCTACGGCTTTCCCATTTCAGACGAAGGAAGCGGTGCGGCGTTGGGTCTCAGTGCAATCCGCCATGCCCTGCGCACGCTCGACGGACGGACACGGCCGACACAGCTCAGTCAGGCGGTGACCAAGCAGTTCGACCATGCTATCCCGAATGTCATCGCTTGGATGGACGATGCAGCGCCGGCCGATTATGCCGCCTTTGCCCCACTGGTGATGGAATATGCGGAGATAGGTGACGAGATTGCGCTGTTGATCGTTCGCGACGCCGCGCAGCATATCGAGCGCTTCATCGAGACGATATTCGCTAAGGGCGCGAGCCGTTGCGTGCTGATGGGTGGACTCGCACCGCGGATCAAGCCATGGCTGCGCGCCCGTGTCGTCGAGAAGCTGAGTGCGCCGCTTGGCGACGCGCTCGACGGCGCCCTGATTCTCGCCGGCCTGCCCATCGGGTCTTTAGCATCTGGCCGGTGATGGCGTGCCGCCATCGAGAATCAACTGCCCCGGAACCGAGCAAGATATGCGCGATGTGGTGGGCACACCTCAAACTCCGTCACGGCATTCCAACAGGATCGCGCCGTGACACCGACGCTGTGCTGGCAGCGATGTCAGTGACGAATTCATATCGATCGCCTCGATACGCAGACCTGGTAAATTCAACCGGCGTACCCTTCGTATCACGGGTCAGGCGCTCAATGCGCAATATCTCCGAGCTCTGCGCAATCGAGAGCATCCCGGCTTCGGTCGGAGTGGCCAAGGCAGCCCGAATACGCTGCGTGCCGGACACAGGAAATACCCCCGAACTCTGAAGCGCTGCGTAGAGCGAGTCACCCACGGCATCCAAATCCGGGAGGAACGCCGCGGGAACGACAGCATGTTCTATCGCCAGCGGTTCGCCATTCGCAAGGCGCACACGCGCGAGCCTTGCGACCTTGGTGGCGATCGGAATCTCCAAGGCGGCCGCCTCCTCGTCGGTGGCGTTGGCGTAGCTACGCATCATCCAGACGACACTAGGATCATCACCTCTCGATCGTGCATCTTCAGAAAAGCTCGTTAGCATTGCACCCCGCGCCTCGATACGATCGCTGACATATGTTCCCGAACCATGCCGACGAAAGAGCAAGCCCTCCTCGATGAGCTTCTGGATGCCCTTTCGGATCGTGACCCGGGACATGCCCATTCGTTCCGAGAGTTCGCGCTCGGACGGGAGCGGCTCGCCCGGTTCCACGCCGCCGCTTTGGATGTGCTCACGAAGATTGCGCGCCAATTGAAGGTAGAGAGGCGCGTTGCTCTCCTTCAATCCGGCAAGCTTGTCTCGCATTATTGGTCCTTTCCGCACATATTCCGATCCGGCAAGCGGCCGAGGAACAATCGCATTTTCGCCTGTTCGTTCCCGTCAGCCTGACCGATAAAGGTCCAATAGCACCTTGAGGTTGCCGGCTTCAACCATTTGGCACACTATTGGTATGCACATCGATCCTTATGAAGCTGACGTCGTCCGAAATTTTCGCGCGCGGGTGGCGGCGAAGGGACCCATCGACTTGCTCGAGATTGCGAAGGTCGGAATAGCATTTCTCGAATTCGGCGCGGTTCTCGATTGAGAGCAGATCGCTGGCCCCAAGGTGAGCGAACATATCGGCGAGGCGCAGGAAACCATCGCTTGCTAGCGCGATTGCCCAGTCGCCGGCGGGCAGTTCGGCGCGATCTGCGCGCTCGATTGCCTCCATTTGAAGACCCAGCACCCAATAGCCGCCATCGACATTCATGAAGGCTCGATTTTGGACGAGTTGTGGCCGCAATTCCTCGAAAAGTTCGGCCGCCGAAATCTCAGGTCGCTCGGCGAGGATCGATCGGGCCAACGCCTTGGTGCGGTGTTCGAAAGGGCCTATATTGCCGCCGTCTCCATGTTCGGCGAATTCTTCTCCGCCTAGGGACCGGTAGGCGATCCTGCAGTCTCCGAGTGTTGCCAGTTCAACCTTTTCGGGCAGGGCGCGGACAAAAGCTATCGCCGCGCTTGGCAGTTCATGGCGCCCCGCGGGCGGTCGCCGCGCCAGCGTCGAATAGGACGACCGGCAGTGACGTATGACGGCCGCGAACAAATCCTCGAAAGGCATCGTCGGCTTGCTAGCCAGTAGATCGCGGAGTTCCCTATCGACCCGCTGCGCGAACCATTGTGCATCGCTGACAGCTGAGACGAGGTTCTCCCCAATGCCTGATGCGCCATCGATAACCCAGGCCGCGAAGTCCGTATATCCGACCACATCCTCATTCGCTGCCGCTCCGGATCGAGTCTCCGCCAAACGGACGTTGAACATCTCGGCTCCATTAAATAGACGCGCGACCGGCCTTCTGCGCGCCGACCGATATCGCAGCTTGATGATGTGGTATCATAGTGGTAGCAGGTGCGCAACATCGACTACGGTTAGGGGAACGAGAGATGCGCATTCTTGGTTTCATGAGCGGGACATCGCTCGATGGCGTTGATGCGGCCATTTTGAGTTCCGATGGCGAAGCAATCGACGACTTCGGCCCGACGCACCTCACCTCATTCTCGACCGCAGAGCGCGCCATCGTCAAAGACGCCACCGAACAGTTTGTGGCGACCGGTACGGCCGAACCGAGACTGTTGGCGGAGGCTGACGATATCATTGTCAGCGCGCATGTACGCTGCGCGCGCGAACTTCTCTCCAAACCGGGGGCCGGTAAGATCGAATTGATCGGTTATCACGGCCAAACCGTCCTTCACCGGCCCGACCGCGGGTTGACGATCCAGATTGGCGACCCTGCAAGAATCGCCAATACGCTCGGCGTTGACGTTGTCGCGGACGTTCGGCAGGCCGATATGGCCGTTGGCGGAGAGGGCGCGCCTCTTGTTCCCATCTATCACGCCGCACTGGCACGGAAGATCGGGAAGTCAGGTCCAATCGCCTTTCTCAATGTAGGCGGCGTCGCGAATTTCACGTTCATTGGCAGCGATGAACAAATCATCGCACTCGATACCGGGCCCGGCAATGGGATGCTCGATCTCACGGTCCAGAAGCGCGGTCTTGGCCGATATGATGATGGCGGAGCGCTGGCCGCGAGCGGAGAGGTCAATCAGGCAGTGCTGAGTCATTTACTTGCGCATCCCTATTTCGAGCGTGAAGGCCCGAAGTCGTTGGATCGCTACGACTTTCCGCTCGATATCGTGGATGATCTCTCGGCCGCCGACGCAGCGGCGACGTTGGTCGCGTTTACCGCCAATTCCGTGGCGCTGGGCGCACGCCAGCTCCCCGAACAACCGGAACTATGGATCATTTGCGGTGGCGGGCGACATAATCCCGTCATAATGGAGGCCTTGCGAGAAGTGCTTGGCGCTTGTGAAAGCGCTGACGATTTCGGGTTGCGCGGAGATTTTATCGAAGCCGAAGCCATCGGATTTATCGCGGCGCGCTCGGTTCGGGGGTTGCCGGTGACCTTCCCGAACACGACGGGCGCGCCCAGCCCCACCACGGCCGGAAAGCTCTACAAGGCTCAGACGGCGACGGTCGCCTGACCGGAGTCAAGGTCGAGACTCACGCGCTGTGCGATCAGTGTGGCGGGTGCAATGATCGACCGCACGGCGGCGGGGAGCATGTCGAAATGATCGATGTGCAAATCCGCGCCAAGCTGGCTGGCGCACACGTCGGAAAATCCGAAGCCGACAGCAATCGACGGCATCGCCGCGGCTCTCGCTGTCGCTACATCGACCGCCGAATCTCCAACATAGATGGCCTTGGCCCCTTTGGCCTGCGTAATTGCGGTGAGCAACGGTAGTGGATCGGGTTTTCGAACAGGCAATGTGTCGCCACCGATAATAGCGTCGAACACACCAGCCCAGCCGAGCGCTTCGACCAGATGGTTCGCAAGTCCCTCCGGCTTATTGGTGCAAATCGCGAGCCTGAAGCCCTCGATCCGCAACTCTTCGAGCGCGAGTTCCAGTCCCGGATAGGGTGCCGAAAACGTACAAATATTGTCGGCATAGTGTTCCAAGAATACGGGAATGGCTCGTGCGATCAGTTCCTCCGGCGCATCTCCGCTAAGCGTCAGTCCTGCATCCAGCAGCGCGCGCGCGCCGTGGCCGGCAAGGGGGCGCACGAGCATCGGCTCGACGGTAGGCCGGCCAAGGACTTCCAGCGAATGATTGAGCGCAGCAATGAGATCGGGAGCCGTGTCGACAAGCGTCCCGTCAAGGTCAAATACTATTGTATCAATTTTCGGGCCCCGCATTGCCATGCTGATGCCCGGCCCCAGATCGCAATACAAGGGCCAATTATGCGACCCGCCTTCCATTCCGGCCATTCTGGCGCGTCGAATCTATCCCGGGGCGCGACCATCGCGGCCCGCTCGATGTCGCCGCTTTTCCGTCGGATTGCGCTGCTACCAAAATTGGTTACAATCTGGTATTAGGCGCATCGGATCGACGGGCGAAAGCAGTCGAACGGCGCGACGGAACGGAGGATTCTGCATGCCGTCTGAATCAAGGTATCGAATCTACATCAACAACCGCCCGCACGAAATCGGGGCCGCTCCGCTTCTCGCCACGCAAGTCGCTGCAATGGCCGGGGTCCCGCTGGATAACGTCGTCATCGAACTCGAGACGCCAACCGGGCTAAAAGAAATCGCCCTCGACGGGACATTGGCCGCGGTCGACGGATTGAGCTTTCTCGTGACACGCCAATTCATCATGGGCGGCGCGGCATGACAAATGCGAACGGCGGCGCGCTGCTGCGCCTTGCACAACCCGAGCTCGGAAGGTTGATCGCGACCGTTCTAGATGCGCCCGATCCCTTGGAGGGCGGCGCATTCGCCTTGTTCGGCATGCGCGAAACGGCGACGTCAATGGTTTTCACACTTGCTGAATTAATCACTCCGGAGGCCGGCGAGATCGGTTGGGGGGAAGGCAATGTTCGAATTGACCGGCCCCCACCGAGTGGTCCTCGGGGATTGTTAGTGCATTGACGCCTCCATCGCCAGTGTTGGCCGTAGGTGGAGCGAAGCGGAACCGGAGGGCGAGACTGGCGATGGAACGGCCTCTGGAGCGGGCGGCCGATATCCCAGCGAGCTGTGCGGCCGGACGGTGTTGTAATGCCGCCGCCAAGCTTCGATCAGGATTCTGGCCTCGGCGAGCGAGTAGAAGATTTCGCCGTTGAGCGGTTCATCGCGCAGCGACCCGTTGAAGCTCTCGCAATAGCCATTCTCCCATGGGCTCCCCGGCGTGATGTAGAGCGTCTTCACGCCGATCTGGGCGAGCCATTGCTGCACCGCCGTCGCGATAAACTCCGGACCATTGTCCGACCGGATATGCGCCGGCGGCCCACGCGTGACGAACAGCTCGGCGAGTGCCGCCAGCACGTCATCGCTCTTGAGCTTGCGTGCGACCGGCAGCGCCAGGCACTCCCGGCTTGCCTCGTCGATGATCGACAGGATCCGGTATTTGCGGCCGTCGTGTGTCCGGCCCTCGACGAAGTCGTAGGACCAGACGTGCCCAGGATATTCCGGCCTGAGCCGGATGCACGATCCGTCATTCAGCCAGAGCCTACCGCGCTTCGGCTGCCTTTGCGGCACCTTCAGCCCCTCGCGGCGCCAGATACGCTCGACCCGCTTGCGGTTCACATGCCACCCCGCATCGCGCAGCAACGCCGTCACCCGGCGATAGCCATAACGGCCATATTGCCGCGCCAGCGCGATGATATCCTCGGTCAGAGCTGCTTCGTCATCCGCCCCGCGAGGCGCCTTGCGCTGCGTCGATCGGTGCTGTCCGAGCACGCGGCACAGCCGCCGCTCGGACACCGGCATCATCATTCTGATGTGGTCGATACAGCGCCTTCGGCGCGCGGGGCTCAGAAGTTTCCCCGTGCAGCTTCCTGCAGGATCAGCTTGTCGAGTGTCAGGTCCGAGATCGCACGACGAAGCCGCGCATTCTCCTTCTCCAGGTCCTTCATCCGACGCGCCTGATCGGTCTTCAGGCCGCCATATTCCTTGCGCCACCGATAGTAGGTCTGCTCCGTAACGCCGATCCGGCGACACGCTTCCGCCGTCGTGGCGCCCTGCGCCAGCACAACCTCTGCTTCACGCAGCTTGCCGATAATCTCTTCCGGGCGATGCTTCTTGGCCGGCATTCATAATCTCCTTCGTCATCCAAAATATCATCAATTTTGGACCACTCAGAAGGGGGCAGATCAGACTATGTCGAGGGCGTGGGGCGTACGACTATCGCTACCCACGAGGCAGCGCTTGGTCGCCACGCGCGGGCTCGATTCGCGGCTATTCCAAACATCACCGTCTTCGGCGATGCCGAAAAGCCCGGTCCAATTCTGACGTTCGCCTCTGCCGGCGCCCATGCGAACGATATAGCGGCGATCCTGGACGCCAAGGGTATCTGCGTCCGTGCCGGCGCGCACTGCACTCAACCGCTCCATCAAATGCTAGGCTTCAGTTCGACCTGCCGCGCATCGTTCGCCATGTACAGCACGCTGGATGAAGTCGACGCTCTTGCCGATGCAGTGGAAGAGGCGTTGGCAATCCTAAAGTGAGGTCGGCCGCCTGGAGGGTGCTCGCTACTCGCCGCCGATCCAGGTCCGGACGATCTCAATGTCTTCGGAGAGGTGCACGATATCTGCGCGCGCGCGCGGCGCGAGGCATCCATAGGTGCCGGTCAGCCCCAGCAAAGCCGCCGGCGTCGCGCTCGCCATCTTGCAAGCGTCCGCAAGTTCGACGTGCATGTTCGAAACAGCGTTCCGAATGGCCCGAGCCATGTCGAGGTCGGAGCCGGCCAAGGTTCCGTCAGCCGAGCGCAGTGCACCTTCGTTGCGAAAAATCTCGGTCTCGCCAAGGAAGAATGTATCGATATCGGTGCCGACCGTCGGCATGGAGTCCGTTACGAGCATCAATTCGTCGGGACCCTTCGCGCGGAAAGCGGCCCGCAGCGCGGTCGGATGAACATGGTGGCCATCGACTATCACGCCACAAATCAGCGGGGACGCCAATCCAGCCCCTGCGACTCCTGGCGTCCGGCTAGCTAACGGGGGCATAGCGTTGAACAAATGGGTGATTGCCCGAAGCCCTTCGCTGATTGCGCGATCCATATCCTCGCTTGTTGCCAGCGTGTGTCCGGCAGAGACAATGACGCCCCGAGCCGTCAATTCGGCGATCAGGCCGGTAGCGACCATTTCGGGCGCGAGGGTCACAAGTGTTTTTCCTGCACCTAGCGAGGAAAGCAGATTCACGGCCCGCTCATCCATCTTGCGGATTTTCGATGCGTCGTGAATGCCTTTCTTTTCAATGTTCAGAAAGGGGCCTTCAATATGGATTCCCAGAACGCCGGGGGTCCCGATCGCGATAGCGTCACGTACTGCGGCTATCCCGCGCTCAATCACGTCGAAATCATCACTGATGAGGGTAGGAAGCAAGGCCGTGGTCCCGAATGCCCTGTGTGCCTCGGTGATCGCCCTAATCCCGTCGATCGTCGGGGATTCGTTGAACAATACGCCGCCACCCCCGTTCACTTGCGTATCGATAAAACCGGGAACGAGCATGCCGCCGTCCAAGCGAACTGGATCAAAGTCGGTCGGGACGCCGCTATCGGGTACGATGTCGACGATCGCCGATCGCTCGATCAGCAATGCGTGATCTGATCGCCATCCCCTTTCCGAGAGGATTCGCGCGCCGATCAAAGCCTTTCTAGTCATATTGTTTCGGTAACCTTCCTGAGCAACGGCGGCCTGTCGGGATCAAGTCCTCGTTCAATCGCAAGAGCGTTGGCAAGGCGGTAGTAGGACTGGATCATCGTGATAGGCGCGGTCACAGGATGCAGGCCTGCGACGACGGGAAGTTCGATGGCCCCATGTCCGACTGGTCCGGCCCCAGCCACGATTGCCTCTTTTTCGAGGAACAGGCGAAGCAATGCGTCCATCCCCGCCCGGGCTTCATCGAGCGGCGGGAAGACCAGGATAGGGAAGTTGCGATCGATCACTGCCATCGGGCCGTGCGCGACCTCTGCCGTGCTGAAAGCCTCTGCATGAATTCCGCATGTTTCCTTGAACTTCAACGCCGCTTCGAGTGCGATCCCGAATGACGGGCCGCGCCCGAGGACGAAGAGGCTGCGTGCCTGCGAGAAAGGTGCCAGAGCCTCGTCCCATGACACGGCCCAAGCTTGGCACAACTGATCCGGCAGGGCAGCAATGACGGGGTCGAGGGCTTGTCCGCCGGCGCATTCGGATATGATCTGGGCGAAGGCCGAAAGCGTCGCAATGAAGCTTTTGGTTGCTGCGACGCTTCGCTCCGGTCCCGCGCGGAGCGGTATGACGATGTCGGCGAGAGGTACGAGCGGTGCGCTTTCGTCGTTGACCATCGCGATGACGATCGCCCCGGCCTCTCGCGCCACCTCGGCGGACGCAAGCAGATCGGGGCTCTTACCCGACTGCGACACGACGATAAACGGCTGCCCCGCCATGTGCTCCATCGGTACGCGGTATACCGAACCCATCGATGGCGGGTGTGACGATACCGTCTTGCGAAGATGTGCCTCGAACAGGAATTTCCCATAGGCGGCAGCGTGATCCGAACTGCCGCGGGCGCAGGTGAAAATCGTGTGCGTTGCGGGGCGCAGTATCAGCTTCGCCAGTTCCTTCGCCAAGACAGCATTGTCCGACAACTGCTTGGCCACGATCTGGCCAGCCTCGCTGGCCTCGGAAAACATCAGGGTGGAGGTGGGGTGACGGGCTGCGTTCATTATAATACCTGTATAATACCAGTTTACCTTGATCCGCAAGGCAGATATATTCGCGGCATGACCCATCTGCGCGACATGCTTTCGAATTTCCTTGGCGACCGACTGATCACCGCTGAAACCGCGCGCGTCGCCTATACGCAAACCGAGGGTCACCATCCGGGCGAACTTCCGGCACTGGTGGCACAGCCCGTGTCGATCGAGGAGGTTCGCCAGCTAGTTCGCGCAGCTGCCGCGCAGGGCGTCCCGATCGTGGGTTATGGTGCCGGCACTTCTCTCGAGGGGAACGCGGCCGCCGTCACATCGGACACGCTCGTCGTAGATTTTTCGCGCATGAACGAGATAGTCGAGATTTCCCCGGAAGATCTACTTGTCGTGGTTCAGCCGGGCGTAACGCGCGAACAGCTCAACGAGGAGCTGCGCACCACAGGTCTCTTTTTTCCGGTCGATCCCGGGGCGAACGCAACCATCGGCGGGATGATCGCAACCCGGGCGTCCGGAACGACGACTGTACGTTACGGCAACATGCGCGACAATCTGCTTGCCCTCAAGGTCGTTACGGCAACTGGCGATCTGATCCAGACGGGGACCCGGGCCCGCAAATCGGCGGCGGGCTACGACCTTACTCATCTCTTCGCCGGATCCGAAGGCACTTTGGGCCTAATCGTGGAGGCGACCCTGCGCCTTCATGGGCAACCCGAACAGATCGTTTCCGCAAGCTGGGATTTCGCCAGCATAGAGGGTGCGGTCGATACCGTGATTCAGACCATCCAATCTGGGATCGCCATCGCGCGCATGGAGCTTCTCGACACGCGCGCGATGATCGCGTGCAACCGCCAGAGCCATCTCGGTCTCCCCGAATGTCCAACCCTCTTTCTGGAGTTCCACGGTTCCGGCGCCAGCATCTCCGAGCAATTGGAAATCGTTCGCGTTCTGGGAGATGCCAACGGCGGCGGGACACTCAGGTCCGCGACCGCGACGGAGGAACGGAACTTGCTATGGAAGGCGCGGCACCATCTGCTTTGGGCATCGCGGTCAATGGTTCCTGAGGCGCAAGCCTGGATCACCGACATTTGCGTCCCCATTTCGCGATTGGCCGAAGCCATTTCGCGTGCGGAAACGATGATCGAAGCATCGGGGCTGTTCGCTCCGATCCTGGGCCATGTCGGCGACGGGAATTTCCACGTCTTCTTCATTCTCCATCCCGACGACAAGCCCTCGTGGCAAAAGGCGGCGGTCATCAACGATGCCATGATCGATCACGCGCTCTCGGTTGGCGGAACCTGCACGGGTGAACATGGGATCGGCTTGGGCAAGCGCGACTCCCTGCTGCGCGAGAACGGGACGGCTTCCGTCGAGATCATGCGGCAACTCAAGCAGGCGCTCGATCCGGAGGGCATCTTCAATCCTGGCAAGATATTCGCAGCATGATGCCGAAAGCCGCCAGGCCCGCGACGACCACGCCGGCGTCATGCGGACCCGCCTACACCCGCAGCAAAAGGCCGCGGCGTTGAAGCGGTGCCAGCAGCAACCTGCAAAGAATTACCGCAAGAACGGCAAATAGCACCGACGCCCACATGGCCGACAGACCGGACGCCCGAAGCCCCGCGAGCAGGCTGTCCCAGAGCCGGTCCTCGCCGCCCGGCGGAAGGCGCAGCAGGGCGATCAGGAGCATATGGATCACATAGATGGTCAACGCCGCCTGGCCCACGGCGACGAACTGCTTCGCCCACCCATGCGGCTGCAGCACGGGCCAGGCGGCGCGAACCGCAGCGTAACCCGACGCGCCGATCCCCGACGTCACAAGCACGAAACTCGCGGTCCACAAATCCTTGTTGATCGGGATGACGATCGTCGTCAGCAGCCCGGTCAGCACGAGGAGGATGCCGGCGAACGCGAGGCGCCAGATGGGCCTCGGCGCGCTGGCCCAGCGCGCAAGCGCGACGCCAAGGAAACCGCTCGCCATGGAAGGCAGCGTGGACAAAATGCCCTCCGGATCCCAGCTGCCGCGCAATATCAATCCCGGCAGGAGTTGCCGATCGAGCCACCCGCTGATGCCCGCTCCGGGAGCGAGGCTGGCTACAGTATTTTCTGCACCGATGTTCAGCAGAACGAATGTGTGAGTGGCGATGATCGCCAGCCCCAGTCCCAGCGGAACGATCGCGCCGCGCCCGACGGAGACGATCACCGCGCAAGCGAGATATACGATGGCTATGCGCTGCAACACGCCTGCCCACCGCAATTGATCCCAATCGAATCCAGGCCGCAGGCACCAGTTGAGCGCGACGCCGATCGCGAAGAGCAACGCCCCGCGCCGGGCAATCGCACCCCAGGGCATCTGCCGCCGCAAACGTCCATCGAAAGCCAGCGATGCAGAGATGCCGACAATGAACAAAAATATCGGGAAGACGATATCGGCTAGCGTCAGGCCGTGCCAGGCGGCGTGCCGGAGGATCGCTGGTGCCGCGGGCACCAGGAAATTGACCAGCAGCATCAGCATCACATCGACTCCCCGCAGGAAATCGAGCGGCAGGTCGCGGGCGGGCGCCAATCGCGTCATGGCACCAGCCGGTCAGGATCCGCGCATGCCGTCAAATCGCTCTGCGACATCGCGCCATTTCATTTCTCCCCGAGCGCTGCGATGGCCTTGCCCAATATTCCGCCGTTGTCTCCGAGAAGCTTTGCCGCCCCCTCGGGGGTATTGCCTTTTGCGATGAGGACCGCCTTGGAGATGCTGTTTTCGCCCCGTTTGAGGGCAGCCATGGCTTCTTCCTCGGAGCAACTCGTCAGCATCTGTACGATTCCGGCCGCCCGCCGCTGCAATTTCGCGTTCGAGACAATCATGTCGACCATCTGGCCCTGATAGACCTTGCCGAGCTTCAGCATGATAGTCGTCGAGATGATGTTGACGGCGGCCTTCTGGGCCGTGCCAGCCTTCATGCGCGTCGACCCGCTGATGATCTCGCTTCCGGTGCCGAGCAAGATGGGGTGCAGCGCGGCTTCGAGGATCGGCGTCGATGCATTGTTCGCGATCGCGATCGTAAGCGCCCCGCGCGCCCGCGCAACCTCGATTGCCCGCAAAGTGAACGGAGTACGCCCGCTCGCCGCCACCGCTACCACGACATCGGCCGCGTTCACGGCGTGCTCGGCAATCTGCCTCTCGGCATCGGCAACATCGTCTTCGGCACCTTCGGCGCTCTCGATGAGTGCCGGGAGCCCGCCCGCCAGAAGATACAGCAATCGCTCTTCCGGCCAGCCGAAGGTAGGCGTCAGTTCGACACCGTCCTGAACCGCGACGCGGCCGGATGTCCCGGCGCCGACATAGATCAGGCGTCCTTGCGAAGACAAAAGCCGCTGCGCGGCCGCTGCGCACGCCGCGGCAATCGCATCCGCTTGGCTGTTCAAGGCTTCGATCGCTTCTCGTTGCCCCTCGATCATTGCGGTCACGGCGTCGATCGTCGGCCAATTGTCGATTTCGGCATAACGTGGGTCAATCGCTTCAGTACCCGGCATCTGTGCTTCTCTCTTTCTTGTTCGCGTTGCCGATGAGGCAAACCAGCGTGGAAACTGTCACGCCAACGCACAAGTGCCACGGGAAAGCGATTTTCTTTAGTGCTTCGGGCAAGCCAAGCACGTCGATCGTGAACGGTTGAAACAGCATGACGACGATGAAGCCGACCGCTAGGGCCGCGATGACCGACGCCGTTGATCCGCGCTTTGAAAACACCGCTGTTATATAGACTCCTAGCAATCCTGAATAGGCGAATGCCATCACTCCTAGGACAAATTCGAGCAGGGGAATGTCGCTGTATCGCTGCCAATAGAAGCAGACGATGGACATCAGGAAGAGGAGGACGCCCAGCAAAACTGTCGCAAGCCGCCCCGCGAGGATGAAGTGACGCTCGTCGCGCGGTCTCTTGCGCTCGATGAAAGGACGGTAGAAGTCGTTGATTGCTACGGCGGCCATTGAGATCAGGCCCGAATTGATGGCGGCGGCGGCGATGACGCCAACCGTTACGAACCCACGCAACCCGGGCGGGATTTCGCTCAGGATGAAGCTCATGAAAACGGTGATTTTTTCGCCCTGGAATGTCGGCGCGATCTGTCCCGGGATGGCCGCCATCAGGTCGGGGCGTTCATAGAAGATGTAGAGCAGCGAGCCGATGAAGAGGAAGATCAGGATGACGGGGATCGATGCCAGAACGGACCAGTAGAGGGCGCGGCTGCCCTGTTTCGCCGAATCGCAGGCGAG
Source organism: Sphingopyxis sp. DBS4 (assembly GCF_024628865.1). NCBI lineage: Bacteria > Pseudomonadati > Pseudomonadota > Alphaproteobacteria > Sphingomonadales > Sphingopyxidaceae > Sphingopyxis > Sphingopyxis sp. DBS4. Next base: position 126,460 of record NZ_CP102385.1, on the reverse strand, counting down.
CAGGCGCTGCGTCGTATCTTGGTCGAGACCCGAATTCGCCGCGTTGATCAGGACCATCCCCGTCACTGCCGCCAGAACCGAAAAGGGCGTGCCGAGGTCGAGCGTCCAGTCAAGGACCTGCAACTTGCTCGCTCCGGAGGGAGGATGCGCAAGCGCGGTATAGATATCGGCGGCCGGCGCAGGAATCTTGGACAGCAGGAACAGGACGACGAAGATCGCCGCTCCGACATAAAGCACGACTTGGACCAGGTCGCTCCAGATCACAGAATTGAGGCCGCCCATAAAAGTGAAGGCGAGGCCGAAGACCAGCAAAACAAACGAGGCGATGATGATATGCTCGGGCGCGACGTCGAGGAAGAGGATCATCGAAACGGCGATCGCAGCAAGATAGAGGCGCGCCCCGCTGGCAAACACCCGCCCGACCAGATACATGGCGCCTGCCGCTCGGCGAGCGGCCGGGCTGAACCGGGCCTCGAGCAGTTCATAGACGGTGGTGGCGCCCATCGCATAAAAGCGCGGCATCAGGATGGCGGCAACAAGCCACGCGCCGATCAGCGCGCCGATCACGCTCGTCAGATAGGTATAATTGCCCCTGAAGCTATTGTCGGGGACCCCCAGAAATGTTGCTGTCGATTGCACGGTCGACAGAACCGACACCGCAACCAGCCATGTTGGCGCGCGATGGCTGGCCAGAAAATAATCATCCGCATTCTGCATGTTGCGCCGCGTTGAGGCATAGCCGGCGATAGCGAGGATCAGGACATATCCGATCAGAATCGACCAATCCAGCGAAGTAAATTGTAACGTGTGCATAATGTCCCCGGATGGCGGTGAGGCGCGGACGTCAGACCTGAGAAATCGTCTGATGCGCCGCGCCTTGGACAACTCGCCCTGGTGGAATGGAGGCTAGGTGTCTACAATGCCTCCACTCCACGCCCTCACCGCCTTAGGGTGACGGAGAAGCCAAAGGTGGTTCCCAGCACGTCGTAAGTATCCGGGAATGTATTGTATGCCCCGGGATTGACCGGTAGCGGCGGCTTCTTGTCAAAGAGATTGTCGATCCCGAAGGCTAGGGTCAGCCCCTCGACGGGCGGACGAACCGCCAGGTTCAGGTCGAAATAATCATAAGCAGGAATCCGACCGGTGCTACCCGCGGTCGAATCGCGAACCGATCCGATGCGTTTCCATCCGAACTGGACCGTCAACGGCTTGCTGTCCCAGGTGATCGTAGCGCGCGACCGGAAATCTGGTGCAACCAGCGTCACAAGGTCCGATGAACAGGCAGCGCCATAGGTTCCCTTGCAATCGACGGGAGTTAGCGCGGCGTTACGCTGGATCGAATATTTGGTGACGATGCTCGCCGTATAGCCGAGGGTGAGCCGGCTCTCCGGCGGACCGAAATCGAGATCGAATCCATAACGGAAGTCGATGTCGATGCCTTGCTGCTTGATAAGCGCAAGGTTTCGATCATCGACAAAGGCATTGAGGATGTAACCGGTGGTTGGATCCCTGGTTACTGCGGCGCAGAGTGGATTGCCCGGCGTTGGATCGGTAATGTAGCAGCTCGTAAGCGCATCGACGGGTTGGATCTGGCCGACCGCGTTGCGAATATCGATCTTGTACCAGTCCACCGAAAGATTGAGACCACGCAGGAAGGTCGGGGTGAAGACGCCGCCAAGCGTGTAAGTTTTGCCCCTTTCGGCTTCGATGTTCGCGTTGCCACCGAAGAAATAGCCGCCCTGCAGATTTGCGGGGTTGTTGGAATCATAGGCTCCCCGATATCCCTGCGCCGTACATTGCGTGATCGTCGCCGAATTGGTCGCGCCCACGCACGGATCCCCGGCATAGCGCGGAAAAAGACGTGCAACCGTACGTAGATTAGCGAAGGGAATCGAAAAGACTGGGTTAGCGAATTCGCCAATATTGGCGTCGCGAATGACGGTTTGGCGCGTGCCGCGCAGCCGTAGGTCGTCGGAGACGATCCAGTTGATGCCAAGCTTGTTCGTATCGTAGCGCCGGTCGGCGCCCACCGATTTTTCATACCAGGATCGACGATACGCGCCTTCGACGGTCAGCTTTTGGACCAGCGGTAAATCCGACAGCAAGGGGACGATTAGTTCGCCGAACAATTCGTTCACCTTGACGAAGGGCGGAACCAGCGGCGCCGATTCGGTTCCCTGGTTGAACGACGTCCCGAGGTCAGCGCCATAGACAAACCGGCCGGTTTCTCGGCGGAATTCATAGCCTGCGGTGAAGCCGATCGGTCCTGCCCATCCAGCGAAGAAGTCGCTCGTATCGCCGGCAACATAGGCGGATGCCACCTGCTGCGTGCGTTTGCGGTTGCCGAAATTGAAATCGCGCAGCACGCTGGTGAAGTCACCGCCCGGCCCGAAGATGTCGGTCGTGTTAGCTAGGCCGGCAAAGGCGGACCGCGTCCCGTCGCCCTTGACGACGATCGATTCCTTGGACTGGCCATGCTGATAATAGGCATCCCAGCTGATTGCAGGCGTGATGTTGCCACGTAGCCCGATCAGGCCCTGGATGGTTTCGCGATTGTTCTGCGCATAGGTCACACCGAGTTCGCCGAGCGAGCGCCGGACGTTGACGGTAGCGAAACCGTTGACGAAGGTCAGCCGCGCCCGCGCTTGGGGGTCGAGGAATGGATTATTCTCGGCGATCTGGACGTTGATCCCATTGGCCCCTGTGGTCGGAGGATTCTGCCCCGACCGGCTGCCGCCGCGCGTCCGCAGGTCGGAGTACATCAGGCGGCCATAGAGCTCGACATTGTCAAACACGTCATATTTCAGAAAAGCGCTCGCGTTGATGCGCCGCAACGGCTGGACGAGCAGGAAATCGGGGGTGTAGTCGGTCGATTGCGGCGTCAGCGTGAAATTGCCCAACGCATCGTAGGAAAAGGTCCTACCGCTCGCCACGTCGGTGAAATTGCCGCCGATCGGCAACGTCGCCACGCCGCGCCGCGCAAAGGCGCGGTGCGCGGCCAGCAGTGGGTCGCGCTCGGTGTATTCGCCATAGACCACCAGATTGCCGCGGCCGCCGAGCGACATGCCGCCCATCACATGGCCACCGAATTGCGAAGCTCCACCCGACACCGCTCGATAATTTGCGTTCGCCTGCCACCCTTCAAACGAATCATCGATGATGAAGTTCACGACCCCTGCCACGGCGTCCGCGCCATAGACCGCTGCAGCGCCGCCGGTGAGCACATCGACGCGCTTGAGCAAGGGAGCCGGGATCGAGTTGACATCGACCGCATTGCGGAAGCTGAACGGAATGGCGCGCGTTCCGTTGATCAGTACGAGGGTGCGGTTCTGCCCGAGGTTACGCAGGTCCAGGGTCTGCGCGCCGAATGCGTCGCTGCCCACCGATGTCGAGTTCACGCCGCCCGCGAGCTGCGGCATCTTGACCGAGAAGTCTTCGATCGTGACCGCCCGTTGAAGCGAAATCTGCTCACCCTCCACCGCGCTGATCGGGCTGGTGGAGGTCAGGCCGGGCGTACGGACACGCGTGCCGGTGACGATGATGTCCGTCTCCGCGCGCGCTTCGCTCGTTGTGCTATCGGTTTCTTGCGCAAACACGGCACTTGCTGACATGAGCGCAATCGCTGAAGCTATCGCCGACCCGCAACGCAGGAATCCGCCTTTTATCCGTCCCATTTTGCTCACTCCCCTCTTCAAACCTGTCTCGACAATAACACAGTTATATACCATTTCAATACCAATATGAGCAGCTATGCTGAGCATCAATTCCATTCGCTTGCTCATCTCGTGTGACGAGTCGAGATCCCGGCGTAGGCGTCTTATTTGGATAGGGTTTATCCCGCTCTGCATCTACGGTTCGTTGAACGCTAACCGTAGATTTTGTGTCATAGGCAGACATGAGTGCGCGACGCCTAAACACCCTCCAATGGCCTCGCCACGCTTTAGGTCATAGGTTAGGTTCGGCAGTTGGTGTTAAAACTGATACCAGTCGAAGGGGAAAACGGTGAAAGGCCGATCGCCATGCGCCCTGAGCAAAGCCATCTCGCAAGCCGCGCCGATCCCGAAATTGTCCGGCTTGAGGGAAGAGGCGGCCGTGACCAGCGTGGCCCAGTCCACCGCCCATCATCCGATCCGCGAACTCTCCAGTAAAATGGGTGCCGTAGTTCTGGATCGGCGACCTGGAGTCGAGGAAACCATATCGTGCGGACAGCACGGTGATTTTCAGCATCTTGCGATCGCCCGCATGGCAACGGACCGTTTGCCAAAGCGGTCCGTCATAGCGGTCGATGGCGGGCATATAGCCGTCATCTTGCCGCTTTGTCGCGGAACAGGCGAGGATGAGCAACCGATGGGCTCGAGGTGGAAGCGCACTCATCGATCAAGCCGCAATCGGCAGACCTGAGGCGGCATGGGCATGAATCCAGTCGGTTGCAGCCTGTGCCGCCGCCGCGGCGCGAAATATCGCGCGCGTATCGTTCCCGAGCATGTTCAACCAGCTGGCAACATATGCTGCGTGGTCCGGCCTTGGCGAATAGCCCAGACCAAGGTCGGCCATCAAGAAGCTGGCGCCGATCTCGGCAACCAGCTCTTCGCGGGCCCGGATGGTCCGATCCTTGAAATAGTCCCGAAGCGTTTCGCGGGCGAGGCGCTGCGCGCTTCCCGTCGAATGAACGATTTCATGTCCGAGCGTCGAAATGAAGTCTTCGTCGCTGTCGAAGGCTTCGCGGTCGGGCATGTAGACGCGGTCCTCATCGGGCCGAAAATACGCGTCCCAAGGGCCGTAGTGCACAGGGACGCCAACGCTTTCGAGGAACAGTTTCGCAGAGGCGGCTGTTTCGCCGATCGGCCGTGCGCTTGCCAGTGTCCGTTCGGGCGAGCCATCGACCTGCGATTGGTTGAAGACGACAAAGCTCCGAGCAAAGAAGCGGGCGCTGCGTTCCTCGCCATCGGAATCCGCCGACGTGGGTTCGTCACGCTCCTGCTTTTTCCACAGAATGACGTGCGTACCGGTTTCGCCGCGGCGCACCTGTGCGCCGACCTCAGTCCACTGACGGTAGGTAGCCCAAGTGCCGGACTGAAAACCGTGAGCTTCGGCCGACGCCCAAAGGACGAGACGGTTGATGCCGGTATATGCGCGTCCGACAGCACTGGTCGGCCGCATCACCGTCCCGCCGTCATGGTGCCAGGGCATACGCCACTGGCCGGCGCCGGCGTCGATCGCAGCGGCTAGCTCGGCGGTGATGGTTTGATAGATATCGTGACGAGGTTTCATGTCGCTGGTCCTTTCTGAAGCTGCGAGCGGTGCTCGCCGCCTCCTCCCCCACTTTCCTCCCTTCCCGCGCTCGCGCGGGAAATGTCGCGGGGCGACGTGACGTCTTCGGAGGTGATCACCAGCGGGGGAATCTTGAATTCGGCGGCGGCGAACCAGGCGCGCAGCGTCGAGATGTGTTCATGTGCTTTGACAGTCTCGCTGGTAGCGACGACGTTCCCATCGTTGTCCGCCGGATAATCTTCCACGGGACCGCGCCCCGTGAAAACGACACGTTCGGCGCGCCAGCCTCCCGGATAGCCGGCGCACGTCCGTGTGAACGGAAGGCCGCGATCCTCACACCATTCTTCCAGAGCGCCGAAACGCCCGCCGATCGCTTGATGGTCGAACAGGCGAAGTGGCTGGCCTTCACTTCGAAGTTCTGGCGAGAATTCCTCTCCATCCTCCTCGCGGGAAAGACCCTCACAGACGATCAGATGACAGAGCGTGATAAAGTCGTCGGCGGACACGCGGCCGCCGATGACGATCGATGCAAATGCACAATCGGGCATCTTGTTGACTCCAATAGAGAAATTTCAGAATGTCGACAGCGGCGCGGAGGCAGGCTTCCAACTGGAAGTCGAGACCCTTGCTTCCGCGCCGCCCAGCGATGCCTCAGGCTGCGTCGGCCAAAATGGCCTCGGTCTGGTCGACCTCGTTCACGGCAGGGTTGGCCTCGTCGGCTTGCTCGTCATCAGCGTCATCGATGGCAGGTTGCTCTTCGCTGCTGTCATCGTCGACCAGCGGCGCTTCCGGTTCATCCGGGGTCCCGGCAGCGCGAAACATCATGACGTCCGGGATCCAGCTCTGCGCCCGCGCCTTCACCTCAGGCGTGACGATGGCTTCGCCGGCGCAGAGTTTTGCGGCCGCAGACGATAGGGCGGCCTTCTTTTCGCTGGCGTAGCGACCCGGAAGCTCGGGATCGAGCTTGCCCAGGATCGACAGAATCTGCGGCTTGCGGATCTTGTCGAAGAAGACATCCGCGCTCGGCCGCCAGTGTTCGGCGGTATCGATTTCGAGCAGCGCGCCAAGCTCGGATTGGAAGCGGTTAGCGCGATCGCCGCTGGCGAGGCTCGCCTGAAGGCTTTGACTGACGGCAAACGCAAGCCATGCTGCCTTGTCCGTTTCGTCGAGTTCGCGGAACGCCATGAACGCGCTGAAACTGTCGTCGGCGCCTGCCCAATCGCACGGAAGACCGGAGCGGACCGCGTCGAGGCCATCTTGTGCGGCCGTTGAATGGGCGGCGGGGACGCCGGCGGGGTCAAAGAGCTCGCCGATCGTCACCATGACGCCCGTGTCGTTGTAAGCGGCGTGGCCCGTAAATTTCCGCGCGAGGCGGAAGATGGTCAGATCGAGCGCGAGTGCGGGATCATGGGCGATGTGCAACGCCAACACGTCACGCCGTTCCTTGGCAAGCTGCTCCTCGAGCGACCGGGGAAGAGCGTCCTCCAGGGCAGCGCGGTCAGCACCGCCGCCGGTGACCTTTTGCGACTGCTTTTCGCGCTTGAGGGCCTTCGTCGAAAAGTAGCGGTGCGACGCCTTCGGGGTGCCATCGCTGGCGAGCACCACGAACGTTCCAACATGCGGTCGTTCGTCTTCCGGAATGACATAGCTGCGTTTGTCGATCTCGGTGTGCTCGGCGTCCAGCGCTTCATTCTCCGCTTCGAGACGTGAAATCACGTCCGGATCGGTTGCATCCTCCAGTTCTTCTTCGATCGACTGCAGACGCTCTTCGATCGCGATCATGCGGGCCTGGTCTTCTTCGCTCAGCTCGCCGCGCCGGATGTAATAGTCGTGCAAGCCTTCGGTCGCCGAATGGGGAACATGCTGGGCTAGGAGAACCCGAACCCATCCCAGTGTGCCGACGGCCATGGCGTCTGCAGCTTGCTCGAGCTTCCTGCGTGCGATGTCTTCGGCGATCGGGCGATCAAGCCATTGACCTTCGCCCTCGCCGGCGAAGAGGTCACGTTCGATGCGGCCACCGGCGGCGAGATACTCCTCCTCACCGACCAGTTTAGCAACCGCGCTGTTCGCCTCGATCGCGCTGTCGTTGACATAGCGCCGGATCGTGTGCGGCTGGTCGCCTTGCCAGCTATCCTTGAAAACATTCCAGGCTGCGAGCTGGGTGTCCCGATCGGAGGTGCTGCCGTAAGCCTTGGCGACGTCGAGGGTGATTTTCCCTTCGGCAAGGGCGTCGAAGATCGGCTCTGCAAGATCGGCGAGGCGGAGGCGCCCCTGAACGTGACGAACCGTGACGCCCATGCGCCGCGCGAGTTCTTCTTCGCTTTCGCCCTTGTCCATGGCCGCTCGATAACCGCGGCATTCATCGGCGGGAGACATGGCTTCGCGGATGATGTTCTCGGCCAAACTGATCTCTTCGGCGAGCGCGGCGGCTTCGTCATTGCACACACGCGCATCGACCATCGCATTCTTTGGCAGCTTGCCGCTCTTGATGAGCTGCGCGATCGCGCGCCAGCGTCGGCCGCCCGCATGAACGTCGAAGAACGACTTCTTGTCGGTAGCCGGGCTGACGATGACCGGTTGAAGAAGTCCATATGCGTCGATCGAAACCGCGAGGGCATCGATACCGGCTTGGGTAAAGGTTTTGCGGGCATTGGCCGGCGAGAGGCGGAGCTTGTTGAAAGGAATCGGCTGGTTCTGCATGATGAATCTCCGGTGACAACCGAGACCCGGTTCATGGGCTTAACTCCCAAGGGGCCTCGCCCCCTTCCTTCCCCCTCCCCTCTCATCCTTGGCGTGCCAAAGGCGCGCCATAGTTCCGCGCAGCGCGGGTCATTGCGCGCTGGCGCTGTCCCCCTATGGAAGAGTGTGTGGCTGGGAGTTTTGAATCGCTCGAAGAGATCAGGCGAAACCGCTCAAATGTCGCGGTGCGATGCGGATTCTGTGGCCATCAGGGCGTCGTGGACGGCGGAATATTGTGGCGTTGGTTTGCTCTTCACCGATGGGATAGTCGGCCGACAGACGTCATCGAGATATGCGCTGCACAATTTGCCGGCGCCGGCCAGTCGAGGTCGGGGCGACGTCGGAAGCGCCAACGGTTGAATTTGGGCCGCGCGATGAGGCGGAATGGCAGGAAGTTGTGGCGAGGCTGCGCCATCGGCCGCCTCGCCAACCGGATTGGTGATCAGGCGCGCTTTGCAACCGGTTTGGCTGCCGCACCGCGGGCAGGCTTACGGCCGCCGCCCCGACCTTTCGTACCGAGCCCGATTTCCTTTGCCAACACCCGCCGCTTCTCAGCATAGCTTGGTGCGACCATGGGATAATCGGCAGGCAACCCCCATTTTGCCCGATAGTCTTCGGGCGTCAGCCCATAATGAGTCATAAGATGTCGGCGAAGCATCTTAAGCTTCTTTCCGTCCTCAAGACATACGATGTAGTCAGGTTTCACCGAAGACCGAATTGAGACCGCCGGCACAAGGGGTTCTTCCGGCGTTTCAGCGGGATGAGATAGTCCGGAGAGCGCGGCATGCACGTTGGATATTAGAAGTGAAAGGTCTGAGATTGCGACACTATTGTTGCTAACATGCGCGGCAACAATATCTGCGGTGAGGGTGAGAAGATCACCCGTATCATGGGGAATATCGTTCATTTGATTTTTCCTGACGGTTGGTTTGCGACCGGCGCCCTAATCCCCACTGGTGAGCCGTCCTGCAAGCAGTTTTTGCATTATACCTGCGAGGGAGCCTGCAGGAAAGCGTGATGATTTGACCCTTTCAACAATTTACAGAGGTGTAAGCCTATAGTGCTGTCAAATGAAGACACGTTGACATTTCAAGGACTACCGCGGACGACCCCGACAATCTGGCCCTATTTTCGGCCACCGATGCTTCCTCAACTATCTTCGGATCGCTTGTTCAATTAGCGGAGAGCGCCGAGACAATGTCGGCAGCTCGTGACACCGGGATGAACATTCGGGTCTTGAACTGGATGATCTCCGTGAAACAGCCCTGGGCTTTCAGCGCCGGCAAAGACCGGGGATCAAATCCGCTGAGCTCAAAGCGCGATTCCCCGTTCACGCGTCTTCGCTGGAGCGTCAGCCCGGTGTTCCCGCCGAGCGCCACCGTCTTGCCTTCCCAGGCGGCGGCGACAATTTCGGCAGGTGCAAGATTGATGCCCCCGGTTATGCCAAGTTTGCTCAGCAGCAGGTTCACGTCTCCGTGCGGGACAATGCGGCCAAGCAGCGCGCGGCCATCGGCCGTCACGAGGCGGCGAACTTCGGGATCGTCGCCAAGCAGGTTCCATATCGGGAGCAAGCGGCCGACCGCGAGGAAGAAGCGTTCGCGGTTTGGGTCCTGACCGAGCTCGTCGCACTCGGCCTTCCAGCATTCTTCGAATGTCCCGACGTCGACGGGCTCCCACATAGGACAGCGCGCGCGCGGTATAGACTCCCATGGCCTTCAGCTCGCGCGCGACAAGCTCCATCGCGGCAACGCCGCCGTCACGTATCCGCGCTGTGAACGCTTCACGGTCGACGAATGCCGTGCCCTCGCCCCAAAGTCCGAGCCGCGTCGCATAGGCGAGATTGTTGATGTCGGAGGCTCCGGTAGCGGAAGCATAGATGACGCGCGCACGGGGCAAGCGGTTCTGAAGCTCGACCCCGGCAATGCCTTGCTGGGATCCCGATGTCGCGCCAAATCGCCCTTCCCCACCGGCAACGCCGCCCATGGCGTGCGCTTCGTCGAACAGGAGCAGCCCGTCGAACTCGTTGCCGAGCCATGTCAGGATCTGGTCAAGTCGGCGGTCGCCACCGGCTTCGCTTCGCAGGGTGGCGTAGGATGCGAACAAGATGGAATCGCCGATCTCGATCCCTGCTCCCGCGCGGACACGGCCCAAGGGTTGAATATCGAGCGGCGTTCCACCGAGTGCCTGCCAGTCGCGGCGGGCATCTTCAATCAGGGCGGTGCTATCGCTTAACCAGATATGGCGCCGTTTACCGCGCAGCCATTGATCCATGATGATCCCAGCGATCTGGCGGCCCTTCCCTGCCCCGGTCCCGTCACCGAGGAAGAAGCCCTGCCGATAACTTTGACCTTCGGCATGGGGAATGAGGGCAAGGCCCTTTTCCGGCAGGCGATAGCGGCCCGGCAGGTCGATTTCCGTCGCGGCGAGAGCGTGGACGATCGTCTCGAGCTGGGCTGCGCTCAATATTCTGTCGTCGAGGACCCTCTTGGGCAGCTGCGGTCGATAATTCGGTGTCGGCAGCGCGACGGCCGCCATCGCGGCAGACTCGACCAGCGGGCTCGGATGCTCGGAAGGATTGTCAAATTCGAGGCGTTGGCTGCGCCATGGAACGTAGAGCGCGGTATCGTCGTGGGCCGCCGCGATGGGGTCGTGGACCCGATAATTGACGGTGGCGATCTCGAAGCTCGGAAGTGGTCGCGCGGCCCGCGGGAACGACTTGGCTGGTGTTGCTCGGAATGCACCGAATGGCGACGCGGGCTTTGTCGATCGCCGCGGCGTAGGCGGCGTGGGATTGGGCTGGACGGTCGCGCGCGGGGGGATTTCGCGAATTGCATCGAGAAGTTTGCCCACGGTTGTCCGGTTGATTGTCGTCGGCGGACGTCTACGTCCCAATCCTTTATCCGCCACAATAACCCGCACGGCCACCGTAGTCCCCTTCCCTGCAAAGCCCTTGTCGAGGCGGAGCATCAACCGGATGTTCGCGCCCGAAGTTGCGCGATCGAATAGCGAGCCATGTTTTCCGCCGGGGTTGAAGTTGTCCGGCATGATGGCGACGATGCGGCCGCCGGTCTGAAGACCAGCGAGCGCCGCTGCGAAATGACGGTGAGCGGCGAACGGATCCACGGCGCCGGCAGCGTTGCGGGCGAAGGGCGGATTCATGATCACGACGGTCGGTGGAGTCGATACGTGCTGATTGATTTGAGCCGCGTTGAATGACGTGACGCTGCTTCCAGGAAAGAGGTGTCGGAGTAGCCCTGCCCGGATCGGATCAAGCTCATTGATATAGACAGCTTTGGCGCGATCCGCCCACATGGCGAGCATTCCCACGCCGGCGCTGGGTTCAAGGACGACATCGTCGTCACCGATCGCGGCGAGGTGCGATACGAGCCACGCGAGCGCCGATGGAGTGGAAAAATGCTGGGCCGAGATTTGCTCCTCGCTCCGGACCGTTTGCGTGGGGAGCCGCTTCTCGAATTCATCGAGCTTCTCGATAATCCCGGTTGGCGTCTCGGGAAGAATCATCGCGCGCAGCGCGAGTACCGATCCGACCTCAATCGCGACGAAGCTATCGCGTTGCGTCCAAGTCCCGTCGGCCGAGGTGCTGCCATATGCCGCGGTCATTGCCTTCGTGGCTAGGCTTCTCGGGAGCGGCGCATTATCCTGAAGCGATTGTGCGATCTGGCACGCCGCAGCGTATTGGCGCGCTGCCACAGCAGCCGCCTGGTCGGTTTCGATTATCATGGAAGGGTCTCCTCTTTCGGGCCAATCTTGGTCCCGAAAGCCCCCTCCCTTCTCTCACTCCCTTACGCCGGGCGTTGCGGCCTCAGTGGAGCATCAGCCCTCCGTGGGCGTGCCAAAGTAGGCAAGGAGACGCCACGCGAGGTCAGGGTTCAGTTCGACAAATTGTCGACGCCCGTCGGTCGTGTCGGCTGTTTTGTAAATGAGTCCGTCATCGCACATTCGCTGGACGAGGCGGAGTGCCGTGCTCAGCGGCAATGGGGAGGAAACGCATAGGTCGCCTGTGGAGATCTTTTTCTCTTCGCAATACTGAATGAAGAGGTCGATCAGCATGTCCCAAGCAGGCTCGCCTAAATATTTCCTGGATCCAACAATGTGCCTGCGGAGCAACCGCCGACGTGCGGTACGCCTTGCATTCGACAGCGCGAGGTCACGATCGGGAAATCCGGTCGACCGACCAGAATCCCTCACCAGATGATATTTGACCATTTCCCTGAGTCCGCGACCATGTGGCCGCTGTCCGATCAGAGCGTGGCCCGATCGGCTGACGACGATATGTTCCGCGAGTTCGATTCCCAAGTTGCAGGCGAGAGCCGCGAGTTTTCCCGTAGACGAGATGTCCGCTTCGCTTGGAGTCGGATCACCACTGGGATGATTGTGGACGAGTACAATCGATGCCGCGTCGAGCTCCAATGCTCGTTTGAATATGATGCGTGGATAAAGGATGAGCTGAGCCAGGCTGCCCTGCTGCAACTGCTCGTCCGCTATGAGCCGGCGTGCCCCGTCGAGAAACAGAACCCGAAGTACCTCTTCGGGAAGGCTGCCCATCGAGGCCTTGAGATAGGCAATGAGTTTCGGATCGGTCGGCTTGATAGTCCTGCCCATTAGGTTGGAGCGTAGTGCTTCGACACTGGCGGCGCGCGTCGCAGATATTAGGGTCGCAACGCTGTCTCGGCCACCCAGGGTTCGCCGGAGAGCTTCGGGCTTCTGCGTCAGAACGCGATCGAGGCTGCGGTATTCGCCGAGCAGCCGATCGGCTATCTGAAGACTTTCGGAAGGTGCGATTGTAGCGATGAGGGCTGCCAGGACTGATCGCTGCCGCTCCTCCGCAACCGGGTCTGATGCCTCCAGGTTGCGGCGGCGAGGAGAGGCGGCAGAAGCCAGGAGGCAGCAACCTGCATCGTCAGATAGGCGATCGGATGCATTTCCACATTCGCCAACCGGGTGAAGTGCGCCAGAAGCGGCAAAATCTGCAGGACCGCGGCCACCAGCGGCCAGAAGCGATGTGCCGTCATCGCCAAGGTGAAGGTCAAGAGTGCCGCAATCAGGTCGATAGCAAGATGCGCGGTGTCGACGCTCGCGAACTGCACGGGGATCAGAAGATGAGCAAGTTGGTCGACGACGAGCATGCCCAGGAGGATTGTCGCCATCATCCGTTCGGGGCCGCCCCCCTTCCACAGCGCATAGGCCGAAGCCATCAGCAGCGAGATCAAGAATATGACTATCCGCAACATTCTTCCCCGAAATCATGCTGATGGCTCCCAGTCAAGTTTCAGGCGACGACGGTGAGCTGCGCGCCCGTTGCCTTGGCCTGATTTGGGCATTCGTGCACATCTAGGCCCGCGGTCTCCTGAGCGATGTCCGCGAGCTCGCCATGGACACGCAATACGTCACCGCTCACTTCGACGAGCGAAAGCTGAGCCTTTGCGAGGCGCAGAATCGATGCCTGGCCGGTCTTGGGTGCCACGCCGACGCGCTGCCGGGCAGTGACGACGCTCGTCATAAGAGTCGACACGGCGATCAGAGCGCTGTCGAGGCTGGCTTCGGCCACAGGAACGTCCTGCTTAAGCCGCAGGGTCATTGCATTGAGATTTCCGGACATAACTTCTCCTTCCCCGGAAGCGCACGACTTCCAGGCACTTGTTGGCGTTGCTTTTCAAAAGTTCAGCCGGAAACGAGGCGGGTCAGAGTCTCGGAAATTCCCAGACTTGCATGAACGACAAGCAGCAAGGCGACCAGCATTGTCATCATGAGCGCGAAGCGCGCCAAACCTTTATGATCTCGTCTCCAGATGAGCTCGAGCGGGTCGGAAAGTCCTTCCACCGGTCCCTCCGTGCTCCGAACGGCAACCGCCATGTCGGTCAGGTGGATTACGGTCGAGGGGTCTCCCTCCGCGAAATCAGATGGCACTATTTCCGCTCGGTCGGGAATGTGCATCGGATCATATGTGATCCGATCATATATTCGCTTGAGGCGTGCATATTCGACAGCCGCCTGATCTCGCGTATCGACACCAAGGACAGAGCGGGCCGTCGTCAGACGCTGGTCGACTGTCGGCTTCGACACGCCGATCAGGCGCGCGATCTCTTTGGACGTCTTTCGTTCGAGTAGAGGGTCGAGGCAGGCGCGCTGCTTGTTCGTCAACCGCGACCAACGCTCGAAATCGGCCTGATCGCTCACGAGGGCACCCGGCAACTTTGGCGAGCCGGAGATTCCATGGTGGCATTGTTCGCCCCACGGCTTAGCGTTGCCGCCCCATCGGAATGGGACGGACCATCGGCGCGCAACATCGCTCGCTCCCCTCGATCGACATGCGATCGTTCTGGTCCGAAACATCGCGCCAGGCGGTTGATCCGGACATCTCTACGTCTCTGTTAATAAGGCAGGAAGTCCATATTCGCAAACCGGCGATCGGCGCCTAATGCTGCCAATTCGGCAACATATGCCATAAGGGCGAGAATTTGGCTCATTGAGACTTGCCTACAGAGTACAGATAGGCGACACTATTGGCATCCTTGAACATCATCTGGGAATTTCGTCATGAGCGTTCACAAGGCTCGTATCGTATCGGGCGGCAGGCTTCAGATTCCGGCGGACGTCCGTAAGGCACTTGGGATTGCTGATGGGGACGATGTCCGCATCGAGGTGGTCGATGGAGAGCTTCGGGTGCGATCGTTTCGGACAGCGCTTGGCCGCGTGCGAGCTCTTGTACGCAATCGCGTTCCCCCAAGCGCTTCGCTCGCCGACGAATTGATCGCGGATCGCAGGTCCGAGGCCGCCCATGACTGACTATGTGCTCGATGCATCGGCCGTGCTCGCGGTGATTCAGGAAGAGCCAGGAGCGGAGCAGATCGAGGCGCATCTGGACACCGGCTGCATTAGCGCCGTGAATCTGGCCGAGATCGTGGGCAAGCTGCAAGATCGGGGGCTTGGGGACAGCGAAATCGATGAACTGATCGCATTGCTCGACCTCGATACGCGCATATTGGACAAGGAAGGCGCGGTGTTCATGGGCAAGCTACGACAGACCACGAAGCTCGCCGGCCTTTCACTTGGCGACCGGGCCTGCCTCGCACTCGCGCATTCCCTCGGGGCGACGGCCATCACAATGGACAGGGCGTGGAAGAGTCTCGACATCGGCGTCACCATCGAAGTTGCCCGGTGATGAAACTGCAGCACGCCTGTATCGCCCGCGGAGCGGCATGATGCGCACCGAAATCGACTTCCTGCCGCATCGCAAGCAGCGCGAACTGGATATTATCGTCGAGATATTGTTTCAGGGCTTGCGCGCCGCGACGGAGAATGCCGTTGGCGCGCGGCGCAACGGCAGGATTCTCAAGGTCATCCTGTTCGGCTCCTACGCCCGCGGCGATTGGGTCGAGGCACCGCAGGACGCGAACCAATATCGTTCGGACTATGATATCCTCGTCATCGTCAACCAGAATGAACTCGCGGACCGCGCGACCTATTGGGAAGATGCCGAGCGCCGGATCAGCGACGCTTATCTGCTCGAGAAGGTGATCAAGACGCCGGCGAATTTCATCGTCCATTCGCTCCAGGAAGTGAACGATGCGCTCGCCCATGGCCGTGTCTTCTTCATGGAGATCGTGAAGGATGGCGTCATCCTCTACCAGTCGGACGACAAGGAACTCGGCAAGCCAAAGCCGAAGACCCCTGAAATGGCACTACAGGCGGCGAAGGACTATTTCGAAGAGTACATGGGCGATGCGACGCGTTTTCTGGATCTCTTTCAGACAGCGGTGGCGAAAGAGTACAATAAGGAAGCCGCGTTCCTGCTCCATCAGGTCGTCGAAAATCTGTACCAGGGCCTGCTACTGGTCCTCAAATTCTACACACCGTACGATCACAATATCCTGTTCCTGCGCGATATGGCCGAGCAGTTGGATCGCCATCTGTACGATGTCTGGCCGCGTGGCACCCGCGCCGAACGCGCGATGTACCAGAAGCTCAAGGACGCCTATCGGAAGGCGCGCTATTCCAAGCACTACAAAATTTCGCGCGAGGAGCTGGACTGGCTTTCGGGACGCGTCGAGATTCTCGGTCAGCGGGTCCATGAGATCTGCTCGGCGCGGATCGCCATGTTGCAGGCCGAAGCAGGCGCATAGTTCAGCGCCGCGGCCCGCCAGCCGATCGTCACCGGAACGGACGAGACACGGAACGAGGCTCGGTCGAAGCGAAGCGGAGATAGAGCGGCGATCCCGAAGGGAGGCGCAGAATCCCCTCACCTCTCACCCGGCGAGAGGCTCAAAATCCACCGGCGCTTTGAAGCGCCGTTCCATTCGGCTAAGGATATAAACGCAGCTATATGACCGATCAGATCGCCCGGATTCGCATAACGCTCGAAGACATGAAGCCCGCCATCTGGCGCCGCGTCGAACTTCCCGTCACCAACAGCCTCAAGACCCTGCACCTCGCGATCCAGGCCTGCATGCTCTTCGAGAACTACCATTTGTTCCGCTTCGATGTCGGCGATGCCGCCTATGGCATCCGCTTCGATGATGACGATGCTTTCATGGTCCGCACCCGCGACGCCGCCAATATGCGCATCAACAAGCTCGTCGAACGCGGTATCACGAGCTTCATCTACACCTATGATTTCGGAGATAATTGGCGTCATCGTGTCGAGATCGAAGAGATCACACTCGCCATTCCCGGCACCGATTACCCGCGCTTCGTCGATGGCGAACGACGCGCCCCGCCCGAAGATGTCGGCGGCACCCCGGGATTTGAAGAGTTCCTCAATGCCATGGCCAAGCCGCGCCATCCCGAGCGCGCATCCATGGTGCAATGGTATGGCGGCGTTTTCGATCCTACCGATATCGGCGCCGACGAGATCAATGCGCGCATGGCGAAGCTCGCCAAGCGGAGGTCACAGGGAATGGCTGCCTACGCCGAGGCTAAATCTCGCGACAACTAATCAACGGCGATTTCCTCACCACGCTTAACCTCCCGCGCTCGCTCGACGTCTCTGTAGAGAAAAGAGCCTCCGCAAGGAATTTTCCTTATGTCCAGACTGGGATTTCTTTGAAGATGAATGTTCCCGACCGAGCTTCGAGATAGACTTGAAGCATCGCCCTGATCGGCTAAGGATGGCGGCGCGGGGCGGAATAAGCCGGCAATCGCCGCGTAGGATTATCCTGCCGGGTATCATTACGCTCGTTGTTCGCGTCGAGCGGTCGCGGTCGAAGTTATCGATGCGACACACCTTGCGTCAGTTTGGCACCGGCGGTCCCGGGCGCCCAACATCTGTCGGCCCGAGAGGCCAAGTGCATTCATGCCATCGAACCGCGATTTCCGCAGCCCGACTGGGGGGCTGAATGCAGAAGACTCGTCCATCGCCGAAGGCAAGGCCGCGATCGAGACAGAAATCGAGTCCCTTTTTCGGAAGGAAGCCCCTCGCCTCGCCCGATATTTCCGGGCCCGACTTCGCGACGGAGACGATCCAGGCGATTTCGTCCAGGAATCCTTCGTTCGCCTCGTGGGATCATTGGCGCAGCGAGCACTGCCGACACCGGCTGCCTATTTGCAGCGCATTGCCCGCAATTTGCTTTACGACCGCGGCAAGCGCGCGGAGGTGCGACTGGCATCATTTCATGTTCCGATCGGTGAAGGATGCGAGCCAGCTATCTCGCCCGATCAGCATCACGGCATCGAAGCCGAGGACGTGATGCGCGCCTATCGCCGCGCCTTGGCGGAGCTGCCCGATCGCACGCGAGAAGTATTTCTGCTTCACCGTGTTGAAGAGCTTGCCTACAGAGAGATCGGGGAAAAGCTCGGGATTTCGATTCCCACGGTGCAATATCATGTCGCACGCGCTCTCGCCCACATTGACGCGGCCCTGGAGCGGGAATGAACGAAGATAATGATACGCCAAAGCGCCCCGGTAATCTGAGGGACGAGGCCTCTGAATGGTTTGCGATCATGCGCGGCCCCGAGGCCGATGCTCGCCGCGAAGAATTCGAAGCATGGCTCGCACGAGGTGCCCTGCACCGCTCAGCCTATAACAGGATCGCTGAGACGTTCAGCATCGGCAAGGGGCTGAAGGAAGATGCGCCGCACGACGCTGACCATCCCGCGCCGAGCCCTACCGGTCAGAAGGCCGGGAAGCTGAAAATGGCAGGGCTTGCATTGGGTCTCGTCGGCGCAGTGGCGGCGCTCTATCTCAGCGCGGTTTCGCTCGGCACGCTCAAGCAGGACGGCCCGGAGATCGCAAATAACGGCACCACCGGTGAGAACTCGAACCAGCTGCAGAGCAAGCTCGGTGAGATTCGGGAAGTGGAGTTGTCGGACGGATCGCGCGTAACGCTCGATACCGATAGCCTTGTGCTGACCAGATTTGACCGGACCCAGCGTGATGTTCGGTTGGTACGCGGCCGCGCCCGGTTCAATGTAGAGAAGGACAAGCGGCCGTTCATCGTGGCAGCAGGGAATGGGACCGTTACCGCGCTGGGAACCAGCTTCGACGTCGCCCTAGCTCGCAACGAGCGGGTCACAGTCCAACTCTTCGACGGCACCGTCGACGTCAGGGTTCGAGGAGATCGTTCCCCAGCCGAAATGCCGGTCCGGCTTGCCCCTGGCCAGCAGCTGATTTTCCGGGCCGAGAAAGCAGCATCTCCGATCCAGGTTACCAGTGCGCCCGTTACCGATCGGCGTTGGCCGGAAGGTGTCAGGGACTATGACGGTGTCCGGCTCGGCGATGTCGTGAGCGAAGCGAACCGCTACGCGACCGGCCCTGTTTTGGTGGCCGCCACAGATGTAAGCGACAAAAAAGTTTCCGGCACGTACCGCATTCGAGATATGGAGCGGCTGGCCGAAAATCTCGCCGATATGCTTCGCTTGGCTCTCATTCGGGGAAATAATCAGCTGCTTCTCGTCAAGACGTGCCCATCACCGCAGAAGGAAAACTGCACGCCGCCCTCATAATTCGCGAGTCTCGCTCGTCGCTTCCCCAACACCGGCGCGCTCGCCGGGGACAGGGAGGCGAAATTCATGTCAGTACGGGGCCAAATCTTTACGTCCGCGATTGCGATCAGCGCGGCGCTGGTTTGCACACCCGCGGCCGCGCAAACGGAGCAGCGCCGCGGTTATCAACTCGAAGCCCAGGATTTGGGTTCTGCATTGCGCGCAATCGGGCGAACGTCGAACAGCGAAATCTACTTCGAGACGGACATCGTCGACGGAAAGCGAGCGCCGGCCCTGAAAGGGCAATACACGCCCCGCGAAGCCGTAGAAGTTCTGATCCAAGGAACGAACCTCGTCATCCTCGAACGGCGAGGGGCGATCATTATCCGTGAGCGATTTCCCGCGTCGCAAGCGGCGGTGAACGACAGCATCGATCAAAGCGAGATTATCGTTACCGGGTCGCGCATTCGGGGTGGTCCCGCAACGTCCCCCATTACGAGCATCTCTCGTCGAGATGCGGCACTGGCGGGTCAAACCGATCTCGGTCAAATTATCCGCGATCTCCCGCAGAATTTCTCGGGTGGTCAAAATCCTACAATCGCGCCGACGGGCCAAGGCAACTTTTCGAACGTCTCCGGTTCTTCGACTCTCAATCTGCGAGGTCTTGGCCCAGATGCATCGCTGACCCTTTTGAACGGTCATCGCATTGCATTCGATGCTATCAGTCAAGGTATCGACATCTCGGCAATACCGCTGGCGGCGATTGAGCGCGTTGATGTGATAGCCGACGGTGCGTCGGCACTTTATGGCTCGGACGCCGTGGCCGGCGTCGCCAATATTATTCTCAGACGCAGCTTTGAACGGTTGTTCACTTCCGCGCGGATCGGCACGGCGACTGAGGGTGGAGCCTTTGCGCAGCAATATAGCGCCGTCGGAGGTCCTTCTTGGAACGGCGGTAGCGTTATGTTTGCCGGCGACTTTTCCCGAACTGGCGAAATCGAAGCACGGCAGCGATCCTACACCAGCAACCTTCTTCCCGACTCCACTGTCGTGCCCGGTCAAAAGCAATTGAGCATCGTCCTCGCGGGAAGGCAGGAAATCTCCGATAGAAGCGTCTTTGAGGTTGATGGCCACTTTACGCATCGCGCGACGTCGCGCTGTATTTCGCCGACAAGCGCTGCCGTTTCGATAAGCTGCTACCGGCAAGGGAGTGTTGTCGCCTCAGGTGTCGACAGTTGGTCAGTCTCCCCTGCATTCCGCTTTTCACTGCCCTCGGGTTGGAATCTTAATATCCTTGGAACTTACAGCCAGAGCAACAACACGATCTCGAATGTCACATATGTCGGCGGTGTCGAGACAATGCGCGCCTTGCCCAATTACGATAACAGTTTGAGGTCAGGCGAGGTCGGTGCAGAGGGGCCAATCTTTGGTTTGCCCGGCGGCGACGCTAGATTGGCAATCGGGGCGGGCTATCGCTCCAACCGTCTTCGCGTCGATTCTCGCCGATTTGTTGGCAGTGTAGAGGCGCCGATCGATGTTTTTCGTGAATCGCGCGAGGTCTTGTTCGGTTACGGTGAAGTGTCGTTGCCGCTGATCACCGGGACAAATTCGGTTGCCTTCGCAAGAAAACTACAGGTGAATGGCGCAATCCGCATTGAAGATCATAAAGGAATCGACCGCGTTACGACGCCGAAGCTCGGGCTGATTTACTCGCCCCTCAATGGGTTAGAACTCAAAGCAAATTGGGGCAAATCGTTCAAGGCTCCGACCCTCTTCCAGACGGGCCAAACGACAAATGCACAGTTGGTGCCCGGGTTCATTTTCAATCCCTCCCCCACAAACGCCAATCCCGTGCTCTTGGTGTTTGGTGGCAATCGGAACCTTCAGCCGGAACGTGCGACCACATTGACTCTATCGTCGTCGATCGAGCCTGCGGGCCTCCCCGGACTGAGGATCGACTTGGGATACTTTAGGATTCGATACAAGAATCGCGTCGCAGAGCCGATCTCACCGGTGACCAGCGCGTTACTCCCCGTATTCGGTGACTTTGTCGCGCTCAATCCATCGGCGGCGGATGTGCTTTCGATCGTCGACGGCCTCACTGGCTCTTTCGCAAATTTCACAGGCACCCCCTTCGATCCCGGCACGGTTGCAGCGATCGTCAACGATCAGCTCCAGAATATTTCTCTGCAATCGGCCGATGGTTTCGACGGATCGGTGAGCTTTCTTCGTGATCTCGGAAACGACAGGACGTTATCGGTTAAGGGAGCGCTGAGTTATCTCGATAGCTCTCGGCGGATAACGACCGGTCTTCCATCCATGCCGCAATCTGGCTTGATATTTCAGCCGCCACATTGGCGCGGACGAATGAGCGCGAGCTGGGAGGAAGCCAATTTCGTTCTAAGTGCATCCGGATCATTTGTTGGCGCTACCAAGGACAATCGATTTCAACCGAGTGCGAGAGTCCAATCCTTTGTGACTTTCGACACTGTCGCGACCTTCCGAAGTGGGACGTCGAGCGGCCTTCTGTCGGGCACGAATTTGACCATCGCTATTCAAAATTTGTTCAATGAGAAGCCTAGTGTCATTCGAACGGTCGATCCGGCTGCATTCCGATATGACTCGATCAATCATTCGCCATTTGGGAGGGTAATAAGCCTGACGTTGTCGAAGGCTTGGTGACGTGGGGTCCCCAAAGCGCTTCGCCGCAACACTGTTAGCCGCGGCAGCAGGTGTCCTTCCACAGTCGGTACTCGCCGCCGATGTCTGCGCAAGATTGGCGCCACCTGCGCAAAAAAAAGAGGCGCGAAGCGGTCCCGTCACGCCCGAGCTCCTTGCGCAGCTACGTGATATCGGCCCGGCGACGTTACCTGACCGCCGCCGAAAGCTCTTTGCCATATCGCCAGACGGCAAGTGGGTGGCGTTTGTCCTTCATCGAGGCTTCCCAAATGAAAATATGTACTGTGCCGGACTGGCTATCTTTTCGCTCGAGAAGCCGACAACGGTTCGGATCCTTGATTTTAGCCGCGAACTCATCCGCGACGAACCTCCCAGATATGGTTGGGCGAAATTTCCGATTGGAACTGCTGCACCGGTTACGCCCCGCTGGGCACCCGAGGGGCGCTGGATCGCATATCTGAAACGCGAGCATGGTTTGACTCAGGTATGGCGGGTCGACGTCGGCACTGGGGATGCCAGTCAGGTCACGCATTCCCTTGTGAATGTCGATGACTTTCGGATTTCAGAGGATGCTCGAACGATTGTCTATTCATCCCGCCCGAAATTGCCTGAAAAATCAGCTGAGATTGATCGGGAGGGATTAAGGGGCTGGCGGTTCGATAGGCGGGCATTTCCGGTGCGTGGTGCGAGGCCCCAGACACCCGACGCGGAACGCCTCTTGCGGAGCGTAGATATAGAACATGGGCACGAGCGAGACGCCCGTGTCGATGAGGCCGGCCTGTTTGACGTAGCTCGAGGTCTTCCGGGAAACGCCACAGCCTATTCGAGAACATCTGGGGGCTCGGAAGCATGGGCGGAATCCACCGAGACGCCGCTCTTCCCTCCTCTCTTTCGCTTGGCGGTCAAACAGAATGGAAAGTCAGAAGAGTGCCACTTCCAGGCCTGCGAATTCGATTGGTCCACTTCAGTCTGGTGGGATGAAAAAGGAACCAGGATTAGATTTTCGCGCCGCGAAGGGTGGGCCAACAGCCTCACTGGCATCTACGAATGGATTCCGGGTCAGGGTAAACCGAAACGTATTATCCTCACCGGCGACGCGTTGATCGAATGCCAGGCGCTCGCAGATGATCTTCTTTGCCTACGCGAGCGGTCGCGACGGCCGCGCCATTTTGTAAGACTTCATCTAGCCACCGGCCAAATCGAAGAAATATTTGATCCAAACCCGGGTTTTTCGAACCTTTCGCTGGGGCGCGTAGAGCGCCTGAATTGGCTCAACGGTGAGAATGTGCCCTTTTATGGTGACCTGGTTTATCCCGTCGGATACCAACCCGGTCGTCGTTACCCGATGGTGATCGTTCAATATCGGACCAAGGGATTTCTTCGCGGGGGAATCGGAGATGAGGTGCCAATCCAAGCGCTTGCTGGGCGAGGCTACTTCATCCTGAGCGTCGACAATCTGACGTATGAAGATATCGTCGGGAGACAAAAATCAATCGAGCAACTTGTGGCTGCCTTCAACGACGATTTCCGAGGTAGACGGAACATCCTATCGGCGATCGAAATCGCCACTCGTAGACTGATCGACAACGGCTTCGTTGATCAGGAGCGCATCGGAATCTCCGGGCTCAGCGACGGATGCACTACGGTCCAGTTCGCAGCGATAAATAGCCAGCTTTTCTCAGCAGGGTCAGTCTCGGGTTGTGGATGGGAGCCCTTTCAAGACGCGATCTTGGGGCCAATGATCGCGCAGAACTATCACGAGAGCGGTTGGCCTCGCCTTGCAGAAGCGAACCCCGGGTTCTGGTCGAAGATCTCAATCATCAATGACCCTCGGCGCGTAAGCTTTCCGCTACTTTTTCAGGCGGCGGACAATGAATATCTAGCGATGGTGGGTGGCCATACGGCGTTAGTCCAAGTCGGGATTCCTAGCGACCTCTATATATTTCCCGAGGAGGATCATATCAAATGGCAACCCGCGCATCGGTTGGCGGTATATGAGCGCAATATCGATTGGTTCGACTTCTGGCTAAAGGGATTGGTGCCGAGCAATCCAGCTCGAAAAGCAGAAGCCGAGCGTTGGTCGGAAATGAAGGCATCTTGGAAGAGGCCGTTCCCGAAGTAGGAGTCGCGATTATGCACGCGACCAATGTGTGGACCAAGCCTCTGCATCCAGAAGGGCCATGATCCGCGGGCAGTCATTGAGCCCGTTCCTGCTGTTCGATCGCCGAAGCGGCTCGATTGCCAATCGATCGATTATCCCATGCTTCACAAGGCGCCCCTCGCATAGCCGATCGATTATTTCCGATCGATGCCGATCGATGAACTGCGCAATGAAACCGTCAGGACTTCCCTTGCCCACCCTTGCGATTACCTCGCGCGGCAGGACAGAAGCAAAAGCACGACGGGCGACCGACCGATCGACGCCGTCCTCACAGAATTCCCATGACGGAATACTCAGGCACAGTTCAACGACAGGCTGAGACAAGAGAGGTGAGATCATGGGCATCGCCAGTTGTTTATCTCGATGCTCAACGTGATTCATCGCCTGCAGAATCATTGCAACGTGACCGAGCTTCGCGAGCGGGGCGTTCCGCGGTGGACTTAACCAGGGGTGCTCAACCGCTCGGCTTCGCTCGCTTGCGATAACATCCGGATGCAAATAATCCGATACGGCGCTCCACCGCATTTTCATGGAACGCGAAGACAAAAGCCGGACGGTTTCGATCAATGTCTGACCGACGCCGGCTCCTGTGACCTCGCAGATATCCCGCAGCGTCTTCATGACGCCTAGCGACAACCCTTCTTTTCGGAATCGATCCGCTAACGGTCGCGCGGAATGCGTAAGGTAGAAAACATTGTCCCCACCGGCCCCAACAAAGAAGGCGTCAGCCTTATTTATCGATGCCGCCTCTCGGATTGCATGATTGTAAGCTTGTTCGTGTGATTTACCGCATGGGAATGGGATTCCCTCAGCCACAGATCTGTCCAAGTCGATATGTCGGTCCATATAGGGCATCTCGACGAGCTCAGCCCCAAGGACCGCGCTAACTGCTCGAGCATACTCCGTCTCGTTTCCCGTAGTGTCAGAGGTCGTCAAGGTCGTGCAAACAAAATCGGAGCGGGCGCCCGCTAGACATGCCGCAACTATCGAAGAGTCCAAACCACCTGACAATCCCACCAAGGGACGATTAAAGGCCGATCGCCAAGCCGAAAAAGTTGATTGGAGCACCGTAAAAAGGCGATCAGGACTCGGTTCGGATGCACCGTTCGGCTCTATATGGTTCCAAGGACTCCACAGCGGCGTTGCCGCTACTCGAGACCCAACAATCGAGAGCGCGCTTCCTGGGAGCAGCTGCATTATTCCTTCGACGGCCGTACACTCTGAAGGAAGCTGGTGATGGTAGAGGAAACGACCGACAGACGCCCAGTTGACCGAGCGGCCAACGGCACCCCAATCAACTAAAGTTTCCGCGTCAGACGAAAACGCGATGAGGCGGTCGGTCTGGCTCCAGTAGCAAGGAAGCCCCCCAGAAGGGTCGCGGACAATGTTTATGCCATTCTGGCTAATGACCAAGGCGACGAAGCTGCCCCAAAACTCATTAACGAGGCGGCGTCCCTCGCTCTCCATCACCTCCACTTCGTCGCCGTATGACAGGACCTTCAGTTGATGTCCCTGCCCGCGATCGCGAAAGAGTTTGCCGATGACAAATCCACGGCCGTTTGCGACGCTGATGATGTCGTCAGGATCGTTCGTGAAGAGAAAGACATTCCCTTCGTGGTGTCTCAGCGAAAGATCGGTGCGCGAGCAAAATTCGTTGACGTCTTGATCGGACGGATGATTTCCAACGCACACGAGGAGGAGGTAAGAAAGGCGCATTATGCCACCAGAATGGGCATGAACATCCGGACTCTATCAGGCCTCTCATTAAGGACGGTGGCTCCACGTTGCACCCAGCAGTGCGCTGCAAACGGATCTGTCTGCACGCCCACTACGACCTCGGCCTGTAGTCCACGATTGCGACATGTGGCGACGAGCGCCAAGGATCGTTCCAGACATCGATCATGGCTTCCTACCAGTAGATCGGTAAACTCGAACGCCCGCAGGATGCTAGCGAGCGCCGCTTCGCTCCGCGGTTGCTCAACCTCAATCGCGTTCTTCTTGAGCCGCGCGACGATGCGTTGAAGAGTCCAACGCCTTAGTCGCCTCTTCCAGAGAAGCCGCGCTATCAGTGCACGGATGGTCTCGATAGGCGATATGGTGGCACTACGGTCGTGCGTCGCAATCGGCAAAACTGTCGTTATCGGTTTGGGTATGGCGGCGTTATCGACCACCGCTAGAATCCCTCGCTCCGCCAGCTTCTTCAGCTGATGACGGTCGGTCTCTGACGGGTCCTGCTCGGTGACCCAGCGACGAAAAGCGTCGTGATTGCAGTCGGCAAGCGCAACGTAGCGCCCGGAATGGAGATCGAGAATAATTGTGCGGCTTTCTGCGGAACAGAAACTGAGCCCATCGCGAAGTGCGTAGTTCATGATTCAGGATCGCCTGTAGGCGCGCGAACCTGAGTTAGATTCACGCGCCCAACGGCTCAGTCGTCCGAAAGACCGGCGCGGGGAAGTTGTCCACCGACGCCGTCGGTCAGGATTTCGCCCACACCCTTGGTTTCCTCGGTGACGGCGCCGAGATCGATGAGATCGTCATTCTGTTCGTGGTTCATGGTTCTCTCCATTTGCTTTCAATCGCTGCGGAAAGCAGCATTTCGAAAGCTAGTGCGGCTATCGCTGATCAGCGACGCGATAAGACCCCGCATATGGGTGCACTCTCGGTTGGGCCTCGCGAGCAATGTCCATCTGTTCGCGGGCGCGCCTTCATTGTCATTTGGAATCAAAATGAAAGATCATCGCGGTCAGGACTTCCGACGGCCGCGGCAATTTCAATTACTCGTCGCTGGCGCCTGCGATGATAGGCCCAAATTGACCGGACGAGGTCTGGCCATCGACCTTGCACGGTCAAGGCCTGCACCGCCCTGAGCTCGTCCGCCACTCCGTTGAGAACCACAGTCTCCCTCAACCTCGCTGCACTGAGTCGCTCACCAGCTGACGCGACCGCGCACGCAAGTTCGCCACTTGATGATACAGCCGCTATTGCTGAAAACAGGCGAGCCGTAGCAGTCGCAATGCTCGCCGGCGTCGTCAGCTCCGGAAGAGGATCGACGACCATCTGCACCGCTGGTTTGGCGTCGATGCGTTTGGGATTCAGTGCGCTGCGAACAAGGTGGCCATGCCAAAAGTACAGGTCCCGTAGTTCGGTCACACCGATATTCGGTATTTCGTAGCCGCCTCCCGCGTGCGGTGTGAGCAGTCGTTCGCCAACAAGCTGAGAAGCGGCATTCCGGATTGGGGTGACGCTCGTGCCATAGTCATCGGCCAGAGATCGCTCGATCAGCGTGGTCCGTGGCGCGAAGCGGCCACGAAGGATGTCGTCCTTCAGGAGCGCGTATACACGGGACGAGGTGGCTGGGCTGGAAAGCATCATAGCGGATACACAATCTCGCCTCGACGATCGCTTGAAAACCGGATGCGATCACGAAAGGAGGTGGGTCGGACAGGCATCCTGTAAGTTTCGCGATTCTTCTCATGGTACGTTGATCGGTTTGCACCGAATAAGTCAGAAAAACGAGTGAGGTCAAAAGAAACAGTCCTCAATTCTGGAGCGATTTCATGCGTTGAACTGCGCCATCCAACCCAATTTCTATACGGATTTCTCCCCGGCCTCTGCCACCGCCTCGTCCAGTCGGGCCAACGCCAGTCCGATCTGCAATTGCACTTGCGCAACATCTACATGCAGTTGCTCGGCGATTGTTTTATATGGCAGTCCGTCCAGCGCGTGTGCGAGAAATATTTGGCGCATCTCCTCCGGCATGTCAGCTAATGCAGCTTCGAACCGTCGACGATCCGGCGTGTCCGCTCGGGTAGGAAATGCAGTCGAAATTTTCACCCAGGCGCGAACCCAACTCGTTCCGTTCGGGTTGACCTCGATTACCCGCTCATCCTGATCAATTCTGAGGAATGATGTGGTCGCCCATCGTTCGCGCGCTTCCTGTATTGCTGGATGGGCGGGTGCCGTGAGACGTTTTAGTTCCGCGGCTACGCGTGCGGCGAGTTCTCGCCGTCGAACCCGGCGCTGAAAAACCATTCCGACGAGTTTGCCGTCTTCAAGAGCATGGAGGAGTTGCTGGAGAAGCTCGACTATTTGGCGGGTGATCATGATATGTGCCCTTCGTGACGACCGACCATTCGCAAAGCGGTACGGGTCGGCCTGCAATGTGACGGGCGGTCAGGGAACCCTGGGTTCAAACGCCCTAGACATTCCGCAGCCCCCCCCTTTCGCTTCCCTCTCCCCTCCTTCGCGTCCATATGGACGCTGAAATCCTTGGGAGCCTGCCTCATCCAATGAATTCAGGCAGGGCGCGTTGGGGCCTGCATGACTGACGAATTTTCGCTCGATCGCTTTGTGGAGGTCCAGGTCCTCGCCTATGCTCCTGCGCTCGCGGAAATACGGCGAGGTGCGAAGCGGACACATTGGATGTGGTGGATATTTCCTCAGCTTGCGGAGCTAGGGCGAAGCTCGACAGCGCAGCAATTTGCGATTCACTCGGTGAAGGAGGCTCGGGCCTATCTGGACCATCCGATTCTAGGTCCACGTTATCTGGAATGCGTGACAGCCCTGCAGGACCTCAATACCAGCGATGCGGATGCAGTCTTCGGAGAGATTGACACAAGGAAACTATGCTCGTCACTCACTCTGTTCGAACTGGCCTATCCGCATCCACTATTTGGCGCGGCTCTTGATCGGTGGTTTGGCGGCGTGCGGGACACGAGGACGTTGCGGTTGCTCGGGAAAGCATGACGATGCCAAAGCTGGGAATTGATCCTGCAATCCGCGCTCCTTTACATCTCCCCTCACCTTCCCCTTTCCGCCACCGCACTTGATCGACCGCCGCGCAGACAGAAATTGTTGCGCGACCCGCCGGCCTTGGTTTCATTTCGTCCGAATGGAGTATTCGGAGCGGAGGTTTGCTTTAGCCGTGTGCGGTGGGCTCTCGCCGGTTCTTCTAACGGCGAACCTCGATCCAGCATGTCCTCTCGTTGAGCTGGAACGGCTTGGCGGCGCCGGACGTCAACGCCGACATGCCGCGGTCGTGGAGCGCTGGCCGAAAGAAATGGGGTAAGATACTGATGGACGAGTTACCAAAAACCGATCGCAGAACTCCCCAGCCGGGCGATCCCATGTTCACCTTCACTGAGTTGGAGGGGCCGGATGGAGGCGAGCCCCGGACACTGAGCTTCGTCAACGCCCAAGTCCAACCTCTGGATTTCGTGACTCTGCAAAGCGCGAAGATTCATAAGCCAGTCACGATCCCGCTCGTTTGGCGCGGCGGCACTCTGATCGACACGACGATCGAGGGACGTGCGCCAGGCGAAACCGTCAATGCATCGGCGACACTGCAAAGTGAGTTCACTTCGAGGGCGATCGGCCTCGTAAGGGGAGGCTGGCTCCCATCGGCCTTCGCCGTGATGTATCAAAAGACAACGATCCTGGTGGACCGCAATGTCGTCAGCCAGATCACCAGCCGCTTTGAAAACGGCAAGCGGCGCGGCAAGCAGGAACCCGATTTTATCGATCTGTTCGCGGATCAGCCCATCCGTATCAATCCGCTGCTTTTCGTTCTCGAAGGCAATAGCCGAACCATTCCGACACCGGAGGACGCGGCGACGCAATTCGCGGAGGTCGAGATGAAGCTGCGCGTTGCTCTTCCTGAAGCTGAACTCGCCATCGGCCCCGACAGTCTGAAGGGCGCGCTCGGACTTATCGAAGATTCACGAGCATCCCTGGACCGCAAGCAGTGCTTCTTGCGCCATATCGCTCTCCGGATGATTTCGCCGGTAGCGCAGCGCGACGTCGAAGCGCGGTGGAAGGAAATCATCGAGGCCGCCGACCTCCATTCGGTGCCGCGACAGTCGCTGGTCGTGCTGGCCGCTCTCAGCGCTGTCGCGGTGCCCAACGGTAAGAGCCCCGCCAAGCGGCTGCTCAAGTTCCGAAACGGGTATACCGAAGCGGACGCCTACAATGCGCTCGCCGATCTGCGCGCGATCGAACTTTTCATCGGATGCCACTGCCTGTTTCCGGAAGAGCCGATGCAGCTCTGCACCGGTGACAAGGATATGGCCTTGCTCTGGAGCGGGCTTCGGGCTTCGAACTTCCGCCGAGGCGGAACAGGCTTCAGCTATGACATGGCCCCTGTAGAGGGGCTGTTTCCCGAAAGCCTCGGGCTTTCGTGGAAAGACTTTCTGGAAGAGGGGAAATGATGTTCTGCCCATTGGCGATTGACTGGGGGAATGCCGCTGATGGGGCTTCGGCTATTGCGAGTTTCTGCGCAGTCGTCGCGGCGCTGTGGATCGCATTCGGTCAGGAACGAAACGCCCGCAAGCTCCGGCAGATCGCCAAGAACGAGGAGCATGCGCGCACGGTGCGTCTCATCAGTGAAGTCATTAGACTGACCGCCGAGATCGAGGCGTTCGCGAATGCAGGTGCGATGCTCGCCGAGAGGGGTGGAGGCCGGAATGGCGGGTTGGTTTCCCATAGCCAGGAGATAGAAGGCGCCCGTGCGCAGTTGTCGGCACTCCAGCAATATCCTCAATCCGACCCGCGTATCTTCGGAGAGATCGGTCGTATTATCCGGGAAAGCGCTCTTCCTTCCGATTTCTTGACCGGCAGCATTTCCTATCAAGAGATAGTCTGCCGCGGTATTGCCGAAAGGCTGGCGCCCCGCCGTGCGCTCCTTGCACAGCTGCTTTAGCCATAATTCTGACCCCGGTAGCCCTTTGCCGACTCCCGTCGACACAACGAAAATTCCGGCTCTTTATGAGTTCGGGAGCTGGCACTTGCCCCCTCCCCTATCGGGTCCTCCACCGCTCATCGCGCCATCGGCGCGCCCCAGCGCCAAGCGGAACGACCCATCGCGCTGGGTGAGCGTGTCGAGGATGTCCGAAAGGTTCACGAGCTTCTTAACGATCACATGGACCGCCTCGCCTTCGCGCTGGACCTGGCCATAGATGCCGAGCAGGCGCGCGCCCATGACGAGGCGCCGATTTTCTTCGAACATTCGCGGCCAGACGATCAGATTGGCGATGCCCGTCTCGTCGTCGATCGTGATGAACATGACGCCCTTTGCTGAGCCCGGACGCTGACGGACGGGGATGAGCCCGGCGAGCCAAACATAGCCGCCGTCCCGGACGCCATCGAGCGTGCTGCAGGGAACCATCGTGCGGGCGGTGAGCTGCTCCGCAGAAACGCCACCGGATGCTGGCGCAGGCTCAGGTCGACATAGCCATAATCCTCGATGACCTCCCTACCCTCCTTCATCGGGTTGAGCCGCATCGGCGGCTCGATGATTTCGTGGACGAACCCATTATCGCTGGCATCAGCCGCGGCAAACAAGGGAAGCTGCTCGTCGCGCAGCGCCTTGATCGCCCACAGCGCATCGCGGCGCGGTAAGCGCGTCCTTCGGGATGCTCGCTCGGGACGTTTCTCTCGGTTATGAACATGGCAATGGCCGATAGAGACATGCTGCCGCGCACGTTCCAAGCGAACGTCGACCGCTTTTATCAGCGGGTCATCGTGAAAACGCTTGGCGAGCTCCCCACGCACGAGACGCTGGTGGTGGGTGAAACGGCCGATATGAACACATTCCTTGATCGGTGCGCCGCGCAAATCGACAACCATACGGCCAACGAGGCCGCCAAGGCCTTTGTCCTCACGCTTGACGGGCTGTTCGAGCGTCAGCTCGCACGGTGGGCGCAGGCGCACGGCATAAAGTTCTCCGGCGCGACCGATCTGTCACGCGCAGCGTGGGAAATCGCTGCTATCGACATCGATGTGATCGGCGTGGCGAGCGATCTCCACGAACTCCACCTCGCCGGCAATGTCGCTAGGCATGGCGATGGACGAGCCTGCACGAAATTGCTCGCGAAGGCGCCGCATCTGTGGACACGTACGTCCTTCGATTATCACGATATCGCTCCCAAGCCGGTGCCGATGAGCGAAGAGCTGCGGATCGGTCAGGACGACCTTCGGCGCTATACGCGCGCCGTTGTTCAATTCTGGGGCCACGCGGACCCCCTGCCCGGTGCCGTGCTTGCTGCGCCTTATTGAAGCGCTCCGCCAGCGTTCGGCGCGAACATCTTTGGCGGTTCCCGCCGGCGCTTTGACGCTACGCACCCTAATTCTGCAGACGGCTTCGGCCGAACCCGTGGGGTCAAGGGAAGCAATACCCGGGCATAGCTGTGCCTGAAAGATCGGCCGAATTCAGACCACATCCGGCTGGGCTCGCTCTACATGGAGGTCTCGGATTTGTGTTAAAGCGTGAGCGACCTTGCCCCTTCAGTGGTCGCGAGGCCTCACCACCTTGGCCTCTCCCCATTTTGAATGAATCAAAGTCTGAAAACGCCCGGCGCGATAGCGTCGGGGTGATTCTAGATTCTACTGATTCTAAGATTCTAAGCAGCGTGACCGGCGGTTTTCCTCGGGAAATCAAGCATTATCCTGTCCATTTGGGGGCTTTATCCTGACGTTTTGGGGGCTTTTACCTGACCGATCGGGGGAGTTATCCTGCCTCTTTGGGGTATCCTGTCTGATTGGGGGAGCGCGCTCAGTTCCCTCGCCGGTGCAATTTAATGGACGGGATAGACCCAAAAGTGCGGTTCCGAAGGTGGTCGCCGCGACTCGCGAATTCTCTATGCCCTTTCCCTTCTCTCGCTTGAATTTGATCCTGTCCGATTGGGGGTGGTGGCGACCAGCCTATCCTGACCTGACTTGACGAGTGAGGTCAGGTCAGGCAACCAAGTGTTCGATGAGGTGAAACGATGGGGGAATCGGACCCAGTACTCATAGCGGATAATGAGGATGGAGTCTCCTCCGCTCGCGCGATGCGGGTTGCTGCGGCACTCGCCCGCAAAGGCGGTGAGGAGTTCGTCAAGCCAGGCCGGCTCGTCGAAGTTCGTTTCGTTCGTGGCCAGTCGCTCAGCTTGACGGCCTCTCGCCTTCTCGCGCTGATGATCCTTACGGCAGGCGGCGATGCTTGGCGTGATGTGTCGCATCGAATGCGCAAGTCGGATATTCGACGCGGTCACAAGGGGAATGAGCGGATCGTCGACATGCTCGAGGAGCTTCATCGCACCTTGTTCGCTGAGGATGACAAGTCTTGGCGGGGGAAACGGGCGACCAAGCGTTTCAGTCTCATTCAGGCTTCGTGGGAGGAAGTCGAGGACGAGGGCAAGGAGACCGGTTGGATCGAGTGGCAGTTCACCCCGGATGCGCGGCGCCTCATCCAGGAATCGCAGACCTATGCGGTAATGAATCGACAGGCCGTTCTCGGCTTCCGGTCGGCCTATTCACTCAAACTCTATGAAGAAGGTGCGTTGCGGCTGCATCGGCGGCAACCGGTTTGGAAGGTCGATATGGTTGGCCTTCGGGCCGCGCTGGGAATCGATCCCGAGAAATATGCCGATTTCGCTCAGTTGCGGCGCAAGGTGTTGCTGGTGGCGAAAGCCGAAATCGACCAGCTCGCGCATTTCACTGTGGAGTGGGACGAGATCCGACGGGGCAGGGCGGTGACGGAGTTGATCTTCCGTTTCGCCCCAAAGGATGCACCGGCCCAAATCGAAACCGTTGACGAACTGGCGCGTCACACCTCGGGCCGTAAGGCTCGACGGGAGGATAGCGTCGAGGAGATCGCGATCGCAGGGCCAACTGTCGCCCCGGAGCTGATCGGGAGGCTCGTTGCCGACGCGGCGTCGAAGCTGGCGGCGCCGGACCGTGAGCCGCGCGAAAAGTTTGCGGCCTTTCCATCGGGGTCGCTCCGATATGGCGGAGAAGAGTTCTACAAGGTCGGCGTAGAGCATGGCGGCGGGTGGGATGTCGATGGCATCGCGGAGGCGTATCGCAAGGAGATGGGGAATCGTCTGGTATCCCTGAAGGGTGTGAAGTTGGAGCGGTCGTGGCGTGGCTTCTGCGAGTCCTATTTCTCACGCCGAGGACGACCTTGAAGAGGAGAATTGCAGGCCTGCAATTTTCAATAGCTGACTGTCGGAGGGCCGGATTGCAGCCCTGCAATTTGTTGCATTGCTCACGCGGGTCCCCCAATCGGTCAGGATTGGTGAGGCGAGGGCTGCCCGTCTCAGCAGGATTTTGACGCCATAGCCCTGGATCGCATGATCTAGGTGACGCAGATGTGCCGCGATTGTGAAATCAGCACGCCGGGGTTGAGTTTTGCAAATATTAGCTTTTCATTGACCGAAAAGTGAAAATCGGACAGAAGCACGCTAGTTTTCACAAAGGGGATGTTATGGCTACGTCGGTGGATCAGGTTCGCATAGCCGAGACACTGGACGTGGGCGCACTTGCTGCGCGTACATCGTCGGTACTCGAACGCTTGCGCGACTCTGCGCGTTCCGCGCGAGCGGATGAGCGGCGCGAGCCGACGTTCCCGATCGGCAAAGCTGCTGAACTCGTTGGACGCACCACCGCCGCCATCCGGGAGGCAGAATCCGATGGACGCCTCGTTGCCCCGACCCGGGGTGAGAACAATCGGCGCCATGCCTACAGTCTCGCCCAGCTCAACGACATGCGCGGAACGTTCGGGACCCGCCCTTGGCGCGCTCCGTCCGATCCAGTGTCAATTCTGGCGGTGCAGAACTTCAAGGGCGGTGTTGGCAAGAGTACGACGGCGGTCCATTTGGCCCAGAATCTTGCGATCCGGGGCTATCGCGTCCTGTTGATCGACTGCGACAGTCAGGCCTCGGCAACAACGCTGTTCGGTTACGTGCCTGACCTTGATCTGAGCGAGGACGAGACGCTTTATCCCTACCTGCGCGAGGGTGAACGCGAGACGCTCGAGTATGCGATAAAGAAGACCCATTTCGACGGTCTCGACCTGATCCCCGCGAACCTGCGCTTGTTCCAATCTGAATATGAGCTGGCTGCACGCATGGCGCGAGGGCAGGGCGCGCTTCTGAACCGCCTTGCGCAGGGTGTCGCGTCGGTCTCCGATCTCTATGACGTCATCATCTTGGACCCACCGCCGGCGCTTGGCGCGATCTCCTTGTCGGTGCTGAGGGCTGCGAACGCGCTTGTTGTGCCTGTTCCCCCAACGGTGATGGATTTTTCGTCTACTGCAGCATTCCTCGCGATGCTCGATGAAACAATTCAAGAGCTTGAGGCGGTCGATCTTGCGCCTCAACTCTCCTTCTTGCGGTTCCTCGCGTCGAAGGTTGACGATACCAAGTCAATGCAGAAGGGGCTACTGGAGCTGATGCGGCAGGTTTTCGGCAATGCGATGATCCGCACACCGCTTAAGGATTCTGCGGAGATCGACAACGCGACTGCCCGGCTAATGACAGTCTACGAGCTCAACGGACCGATGACGAGTAAGCAAGTCCGCGATCGCTGCCTGACTTATCTGGATGGGGTCTGTGGGGAGATCGAGATCGATATCCGAGCGACCTGGCCAAGTCATTTGCCGCGCCTGCGGAAGGAGGGCCTCGCATGATATGCCGGAATCGCAGACCCGTAATTAGCGATTTCCAAAGCGGGGCGGCGGAACGAGAAAGCGGAAATTGCAGCCCTGCAATTTTGTACGAAAGGGGAGGGCAATGACCTCCAAGAACAAGAGCTTTGTCGCTGACTTGGCCGCGGGAATGGAGCCTGCGGCCACCTCGCCCGTTGAACGCCAGAGTCGGCTCGGCGTCGGAGTTCTGGGCAGCCGAACGAATCGGCTGGCGGATCTCGCATCCGGCGCTGTCGTCGACATTCCCCAGGAACTCGTCGACCCAGCGCGGTGTCGAATCTGGGAACGTCACAATCGCGACTATGCGGCGCTAAATGAGGAGCGGTGCGCAGATCTTATCGAGACCATCGTTGCACAGGGCAAGCAGGAGTTTCCTGCTATCGTCCGCCGCGTAACGGGTGACCCGGATCATGATTATGAAGTCATCTCGGGCGCTCGGCGCCACTGGACCGTCTCTTGGCTACGCGCCAACAACTATCCCGACATTCGTTACCTCATCGAGATCCGGAGCCTCACGGACGAACAGGCCTTCCGAGTTTCCGATCTCGAGAACAGGGCCCGGGAAGATCTTACCGATGTCGAGCGGGCGCGAGACTATCTGAAAGCTCTCGATTTCTATTACAGCGGAAAGCAGAAGGCGATGGCGCAACGCCTGAACCAGAGCGAGGCGTGGCTCAGTCGCTATCTTGATCTGGCTCGCTTGCCGAACGAACTGATGATCGCATTCCCCGATCCATTCGAGCTTAAGATTTCGCATGTCGGTACCTTGAAGCCAATTCTGAAGCCCGACGATTCTCGAGCTAGAGTTCTTGCAGAAGCGTCCCGCCTTGCCCGGGCTCGGGCCGAAGGCGAGACAAACGTTCCGGTGACAGTCCCTGATATTCTTCGAGCGTTGGTCGCCGCCGCCGCCTCAGAGCCGAGACGCAACGCAGCGAGTAAGGCCCCCCCCAAAAAGACAGGTTCGCCCGAAGGGGTATTCCTGTCGGGCGCCGGGGTGCTGTTACTGCGTGTCGAAAAGAAGGACAGGAAAGGCATCAGTGTCACTCTGTTTCCAAAGAGCGGAGGAAGTCGCGCTGAGGCGGAGACCGCGATGCAGAAGCTCCTTGATCAACATTGGCCCAAATAGGGGAGAGTGGCGGTACGTGCCGATCAGCAAACGCGGTCAGGTCACGTCAGAAATGGACCGAGATCCCCAATCTACAAAGGTAGGGCTCGAAGGTTTGAGGCGTAGTTGCAAATTGGTGTTCGGCAAGCCGCCGAAGCAGCTTGACGGCGCCTGCCTTTGTACAAGGTAGGGCGCGGGCTAATTGCGCAGGGGTCAACGACCTGAACGCGAACAGTAGCAGCCACGCCGCGAGCAGGCGCGAATTCACCCGCAGCCCCGGCAATGCTTCACCAAACGCCGCCGCCGCGCGCGGCACTCGCGCAATGTCGCACAGCGTCTCATGCAGCGCCTCGAGCAGCAGCTCCACCACATCATCGCGATCAGTGTCAGGCTCACGATCCGCGCGGAACAACCGGCGGCGGACAAGCCCGGGGAAGGGCAGGGGGTGTGTTGAAAGCCCGAACAGCGCTGGCTCGACCACGGCGAGCAAATTGACCGCCCAGCACGGCGAGCGCGCGGTGGCCGAAAGTGGATCGCCATGGGCGTCGGCCGACCGGCGCAGGCTACGGACGATCGCGAGCACGCGAGCCACCGGCTCGGCAGGCAGGTTCGGGCTCGCAGCGACGAGGCGCACGGCCTCGAGCTCTGCGCGGCTTTCGTCGACGATCGTCGCCGTCGCCGCGGTTTCGGCCGCGAGGGGGCGGATCGCGGTCTGGCGGACGCGCGCGATGGGGCCAGCGAGGTCGTGGCGGGGGTCAGGCAGCCGCGAGGCAAGCAGGGTCAGGAACGCGTCGCGTTCGGCGGCGCATTCGGCGCCGATGACGCTGGCGCCGGTGACGATTGCGCGATCCTCGCGATACTGGTCCCAGGTCCGCTGGAGCGTGCGTAGCGCGAAGCAGTGGCGCATTTCTGCGGGGTAGAGGGCAGGGGAGGCGTAGAGGGTGCGCGCCAGCGCATCGATCTGGCCCTGCCGGAAAGCGATGGCGTTTGAGTGAGGGGAGGGGGGCATGGCGGCTCCTATGTGCTATGCTGATAGCCGGAAGCGGAGTCGGCGTCAAAAGCCGAGTTTACCAAACTGCTACTTTAGTTTCCCATCATTCCGCGCCGGGAATAAAGGACTTTCCATAATCGGACATTATGGTAAAACCGGGTCCGCCAAATCGGTCCTTTCGGCCGAAAATTCCGCCCGTCGGAAGCCAGGACAAGGAGGGCGCACCATGACGATCGATCACCGCATCGCGGCCGACCTGCGCCAGATCTTCGGCACCGGCGCCGGAACGCGGCGCACGGCCGCCGCGATCGCGCGCGAGCTGGGCCAGCGCAGCGTCCGGACAAACCGGGTTAGCGCGCGCGAGGCGGTGTTCGATCTGATGTGGGGCTATGAAGCCAGCGGGCTGGTCGACGACAGCCCGGGCCCGCGCGGCGGGGCGGGCTGGCGGCTGTCCGCCAAGGGCGCCGCGCTGATTGCGCGAATGCTTGATCCCGAAGCATTGGTTCGCACGCGATGACCGAGCTCGCGCCGCTGCCGTCGTCGCTCGAGGCGGTCCTCGCCGCGCATGGCCGCCTAGTCGACTGGAGCAAGGCGAGGCCGCTCGCGATCGAGGCGGCGGCCGATGCGATGGCGCCGGCGACCAAGGCGGCGATCGTCGCCGACCTGAAATGTTATCTGCGCTGGTGCATGTTGCAGCGGCCGATCGCGACCGCGGTGCCCGCCACCCCCGAAACCCTCGTTCTCTATCTTCGCTGGCTGTCGCGATCGACCGATACTCGCGCGGCCGCCAAACCGGCGACCCTTGCGCGGCGCCTCGCGAGCATCGCGCGTGTTCACCGGATCCTCGGCTATGGCGACACCGAAGCCTTGCCGACGCAGGCGGGCATGGTCCGCGATACGCTGAAGGGCATTCGTCGCAAGGTTGGGACGCGCCAGCGCCAGGCCGCTCCGCTCCGCTACGGTCAAGCGATGTCGTCGGCCGACATCGAGCCGGAGGGGCTGACGATCGAAAGCTTGCTCGCGGCGTGCGGCGACGATCTCGTCGGGCTGCGCGATGCGGCGCTCTGCTCAATGGCCTATGATGCGGGGCTGCGCGTGTCCGAGCTGGTGGCAGCAAAGGTGGAAGATCTTCGCCTGCTTGCTGACCGCAGCGGTCGGCTCGAGATACGGCGTTCGAAAACCGACCAGGAGGGGGAGGGGAGTGTCGTGTGGCTCTCGGCCGAGACTATGCGCCGGCTCTCCCTCTGGCTGTCCGCCAGCGCGATCGCCGACGGTGCCGTGTTCCGGCGTATCAACATTCTGACACTTAAGGGCGCCGACGATGGCGAGACAATCTTGCGGCATCATGTCGGGTCGAACGGCCTGACGCGGCAGGGTGTCGTCTCGATCCTGCGTAGCCGCGCTACGAAAGCAATCGCCGACGGCCATGCCGCGATCGAACCCGGGCAGGACCCGGTGGCGGCGCTCAGCGCGCATTCGTTCCGCGTCGGGCTTACTCAGGACCTGTTCGCCGCCGGCGAGGACGGCGCGGGGATCGCGCTGGCGCTACGCTGGTCTTCGCCGACAACCGCGCTCGGTTACGCGCGCGAGCTTGCCGCCGGCAGCAATGCCGCGGCGCGCGTGATCGGTAGAGTCAGGAGCTGAGAAGGCTGCGCACGGCAAAGAATATGCTAGGCGTCGTCCATGACCTATGAAATCGTCCCGGCAACCGAAGCGCTCCTGGTTGAAGTCGAAGGATGGCTCGACGCCGAAGAAGCCGCCCACCAGACGGGCGAGGCAGCCTATGTGGCGAACGGCTATGAGGGCGATGTTCCGCCGCGCGGGTTCCGGGTGAATTGGGACACCACTAAGGGGCGTTGGCGCGAGGGGGGTGGCATCGACATTCTTTTGGTCGACGGGGATGCGGTGGGGTTCCAAGGTCATGGGATATTCGAGATCAGACCGGACCTCCGGCGCAAGGGCTATGGCCGAATTCTCGCAGAATTTATGATCGCGCGGGCTTATGACGAGGGATGGTCTGTCTTCGAAATTGGGATCGCGCCTTGGACGGCGGAGCCCTTCTGGCAGAGCATGGGTTTCACGATCGTCCCGGATCGCCCCGATCGCGGCGCCGGGACTTTCGCTTACAGAATTCTTTCTCGTTCATTTACCTTGAGCGGTGGCGAACGCATCCCGTTCTTGATCGGATTTTTCACGAGAGACGAGAGATACGAAGATGAGCCTCGCCCCTTTGCCACCTTCTCCGGTCTCGGCGAACGCGTTGCTGACGGGACCATTCAATTGCCCGAGAGGGCCTATTGCTTCAATCCGCTGGAGGAGACCAGTCTGAACGATTTTGTTCGGGTCGAGGTCGACGGTGAAGAGTTGCATTTTGAAAAGCTGAAGCGGGATTCAAGCGCGGCAATCGGGCTGGAGTGCGATGGCGCTTATACCTATTTCATGGACAAGATTCGACCGACATAGATCGCTCGTCAAGGCGGACCGCCAAGCGCCCTTATCTAGGGAAGGAAGCCGGCAGTTGATAGGTGGCGACCATTCTGGCTCGTTCGCTATCGGTGATATATTCGCGCCACGGTTTGTCGGCTGTGACCCGAAGCCGGGAGCCTTCGCTTTCCCACCGGATGTTTCGGATGTCGGCGGCCGCTACGCGTTGTTCGACGTCGTCCGCTCGAAATGCGGCGCGGTTCGCCCAGATGCGAGCGGGCCATGGCGTAAGAAAGATGGCGAGCAGCATACCAATGTTTGCGCCGTTCCCGATCGGGAGGGCCATGACTGTGACGACCCAAATTGCCATGAAACATATGGCGGCACGGCCCAGAACAAGGCGCGGTCGACAATAGCCCATGAAGGCTATCGCGAGCCAATGGAACGGCGCGCAAATTAACACTGCAAGCCCGAAGAGGATTGCTCCGAGCGCGACGAGACTGGCGAGAAAGATGAATAGCTTGATCAAAGCTCTGCCACGGGTTCGACCGGGGCGGGCGTCGGCGTCGGCGTCGGCGCTATCTCGGAATCGTTTTCAGTTTCAGTCTCGATGTCG
This sequence comes from Sphingopyxis sp. DBS4, assembly GCF_024628865.1. NCBI lineage: Bacteria > Pseudomonadati > Pseudomonadota > Alphaproteobacteria > Sphingomonadales > Sphingopyxidaceae > Sphingopyxis > Sphingopyxis sp. DBS4. The sequence goes on along the minus strand of NZ_CP102385.1, from coordinate 86,069 downwards.
TCGAGAAGTGCTTTGTCGATCGTTCTGACGAGCAGATTGGCGACCGACTTTCCATCGAGCGCCACGATCCCGCCGATCGGTTCCCGCCCGTAGCTGTCGAATTTCGGCTCTTCGCCGGGTTCCTTCCATTTTTTCCCAGGAACGGCGGGCTTCAGTTGGAACAGGAATCGGTCGGGATTAAGTAGGGCCAGCGAGAGCAGCTCGCCCTTTTCGCTATGCCGGATGTCGGCGATTGCGCCGATGTACCCGATGCCCAGATTGTTTTGCTGAAAGGTGGTTAGCACATGGCAGGCTGGCCGATATCCGTGCTGGGTCGGGCGAAGATAGTGGTGATAGACCCAGCCCTGGCCATTTAAGTCCGCGCCGTCAAACATGAGGTCGAAGCCGTCATTCGAGACGAACTGCGCGACGAGGAGCGACTCGAGAAGAACCAGGAAGCTGAACATTGCGAGCTCGTCCATCTGGAGATGGCCGCCGTCGGCATATTGCACCATGGCGGTGATCGGATTGGCGATGATCGGCTCAAATTTGCCGTCCGGACGGAGAAGCGTTTCGATCGGTGCCCACATCATGCCTCTGTCTGGCAAGATTTCAGGTACTGCGGTGAACAAGTTCCTCGCCAACTCGACACAAGCCCATCCAAGGAAGTGGGCCATCAGTGAGATACCGACGGCAAGCAGCAATGTGGTTGCTGACCCAAGGGGTAGTTCAGGGCGGGCCGCTCCGCTGCGTGCGCCTTTGAGGTTCCAGATGCCGAGAAAGGTCAAACCCGGCAGCAGGATCAACATGCTGGCGAGGACGGCCAGCGTGAGCGTCATCAATCAGCTCGCGGCAATATATTTGAAGCGGCCAGTTTGGGGATTTCTGATCAGTTTCGCGATCATACCGCGGCGACGGATCGCTGTGCGCTCATCCTGAAGGCGAAAAAGCTCAGCATAGCCGCCAACCTTGCGTGCGGCTTCGGAAGTTTCGACCTGTTCGCGAGGTGTGGTGACACTTGCCATGATCGCAATCTAATATGCTTGGCGCAGAAGGTAAAGACCAGCGGCGGCGCTCGAAGGCTGTCGGCTAGGCGAGCGATCTGATCGCGCCACGAGTTGACAGCTACCCGGTATGAACCGCCCCGGGATTGCCGGAGGCCCTAACTCCTGAGAGGAAGGGCCTGTAATGAGTAAGACAACGAACAAATTTGCACCTGAGGTTCGCGCCCGTGCGGTCCGGATGGTCCTGGATCACGAAGGCGATCATCCATCACGGTGGGCAGCCATTGTGTCGATCGCAGCGAAGATCGGCTGCGTTCCGCAGACGCTTCATGAGTGGGTGAAGAAGGTCGAGGTCGATAGCGGCAAGCGCGCCGGTGTGCCGACCGAGATGGCTGATCGCCTCAAGTCCCTTGAGCGCGAGAACCGTGAGTTGCGCCAGGCCAACGAGATCCTGCGCAAGGCATCAGCATATTTTGCCCAGGCGGAGCTCGACCGCCCGTTCAGGCGATGACTGCCTTCATTGACGAGCATCGTGAGGTTTATGGGGTCGAGCCGATCTGCCGGGTTCTGCCGATCGCCCCATCCACTTACCACGAGCGGGTCGCTCAGCGACGAGATCCTGGAAGGCTATCAGATCGTGCCCGGCGCGATCGGGATCTGAAGCCCGAGGTGGTCCGTGTTTTTGCGGAGAACTTCGGCGTTTACGGGGTGCGCAAGGTCTGGCGACAGATGAACCGCGAGGGCTTCGCCGTCGCGCGATGCACCATCGAGCGGCTGATGCGCGACCTTGGCGGGGGGCACGCGGGCGGCGCCATCGCGCTGTCGCTCCGTGAAAACGGAGCGACAGGCGATATCGTTATCATCGGGGAAGAGCTGGTCGCGCCCTATGAGCGGCCGGCACTTTCCAAGGAGATGCTTCTGGCGCAGGTTGACGCTCCGATTTCCCTCGCGTCACCCGAGCGATGGTTAGAGCTCGGGGTCACGCTTCGCCTGGCAACAAAGGTGGCCGCGATCGACCGGACGCATCGCTGCGTGTTGCTCGAAGACGATAGCGCCCTGCCATATGATATCCTCATTCTGGCGACGGGCGGCACAGCGCGGAGCATTCCGGGCAGTCTCGAGGCGGGGGCGTTCACCTTGCGGACGGTTGCGGACGCGGAATCGCTGCGGAGTCGCGCGCAGGTTTCTCGTTCCGCCCTCATATTGGGTGGCGGACTGATCGGGCTCGAGGTCGCGGCATCGCTGCGACAGGCAGGACTTGAGGTCGATCTTGTGGGCGCCGATCGACAGGTTGCCGCGCGCAGTTTTCCCTCCGCGGCGTCGGATTGGATCGCTGACGCGCATGCGAAGGCAGGCGTCCGCCTGCACCTCGGCAGTCGGGTGACCGCGCTGCGGCGCGTCGGAGGAGGAATCGAGGCCGAGTTGGCGAACGAGCAGCGCCTGGTGTCCGACCTCGTCATCCTGGGTCTCGGTATCGAACCGAACAGCCGGCTGGCGTTGGATGCCGGGCTTCCCTGCAGAGTGGGAATCCTCGTCGACAAAGACTATCGGACGCTGGGCGATCGCAGAATATTCGCGATCGGCGACATTGCCGAGCGGCCGGCGATCGACGGCATGGGGCAATCGCGTGACGAAAGCTGGTCGCATGCCCGTCGTTCCGCCGCCACCGCGGCCCGTGCGATCCTCGCTCTTCCACCGGCGTCAGAGGAGGCTCCGTGGTTCTGGACGAGCCAATTCGGGCATATGGTCCAGATCGCAGGCAACACCGACGAGCGCATGACTGCTGTCCGGCGCGGCCCGGGGGTGGTTCTCTATCTCGACGGCAACAGGCTGACTGGCATCGCATGCCTCGACACGCCCAAGGACTTTCTTGCCGGCCGGCGCGCGATCGCGGCGGGACAGGGCGTCGATGTGGCACTCGCTGTCGATCCGGCCAACGATCTGCGCAAATGTCTTTTCACGCATATGGAAACTCACGCCGGAGTAGCGTCATGACCGATCCCGCCCGAATTGCCGCGCTGATCGACGATCGGCCCGAAGACAGTATTTTCGCCGTCGACAGCTCCGTATTCACCGACGAGGCAATTTTCGAAGCCGAGATGACCGCGATCTTCGAGGGGACGTGGATTTTCATCGGCCTCGAATCCCAATTGCCCAAACCCCATAGTTTCTTCACGACCTACATCGGCCGGCAGCCGGTGATCGTCATGAAGGACGGCGAGGGCAAGGTCGGCTGCTTCCTCAACACCTGCCGGCATCGCGGAACGTTGCTTTGCCCGCTCAAGCATGGGCGCCAGAAGTTCCACACATGCCGATATCATGGCTGGTCCTATGATTCAGGCGGCGAGAATGTCCATGTGACCGCCGAGGCTACGGGCCAATATGCGCCGAGCTTTATCGAAGCGGATCACAATCTCATCCAGGTTCCGCGCTTCGAGAGCTATCGCGGTCTCCTGTTTGCAAGCCTCAATCCCGACGTCCCGACGCTGGATGATCATCTGGGTGACGCCAAGGTCTTCATCGATCTTGTCGTGGATCAGAGTCCCGTCGGCGAGATCGAATATGTTCCGGGCGAGGTGACATACACATTCAACGGCAACTGGAAACTGCAGTTCGAGAATGGCCTCGATTTCTATCATTTCAGCACGACGCACAGCGCCTATGTCGACATATTGGCGCAGCGCGGAAAGCGCGGCACGCTCGGGGTTCTCACCAGCGAAGACGAGCCCGAAGCGCAGGGCAGCTTCAACTTTCAGTACGGGCACGCCGTCAATTTCTCGATCCTGCAGCAGAGCCTGTTTAGCCGGCCCCTGTGCCTCGAGCAGGATGCACTGGACGCGGTGCGCGAACGGGTCGGACCTGTCCGCGCGAAGTGGATGCTCCGGCAACGCAACCTGACAATCTATCCGAACCTCCAGATCATCGACATCAACTCGGCCCAGATACGGACCTGGCGCCCGCTTTCGGCCGGCAAGACCGAAATGACGTCGCACTGCCTGGGCATCGTCGGCGAGCGGCCCGCAGCCCGTCGCTTTCGCATCCGCGGCTATGAGGATTTCTTCAATCCGCCCGGCTTGGCGAGCTCGGACGACAATGCGATGTATGAGCTGTGTCAGGCGGGCTATGCCGCGCAGGCCGGGCCGAGGCAGGGGTATGGGCGCGGCTTGGCCGGCGCGCGTGACGCGGGCGACGCGCAGGCGGCGGAACTGGGCATCATGCCCATCGAAAGCTCGATGGGGGTGGGGAAGGCATTCGGCAACGAAGCCTTTGGCGGGGAAACCAACTTTTTCCCCGGTTATCGTGAGTGGAAACGCCTGCTCCAGCGAAGGAACGGCTGATGGGTGCTGCACCCGGAATTTCGGAGGTGCCGGCCGATCCGGTTGCGCGCACACTCGCTTCCGATCTCCTGTTTCGAGAAGCGGATGCGCTCGACTCCCAGGACTGGACCGGCTGGCTCGCGCTTTATCGCGAGGACGCCCGCTTCTGGATGCCCGCCTGGCTGGATGAGTACCGTCCTACCTCGAACCCCGATACCGAAGTGTCGCTCATCTACCACGAGATGCGGTGGGAGCTTGAAGAACGGGTCCACAGGCTCGGTTCGCGCAAGTCGGTGACGACCCTGCCGCTTCCCCGTACGCTTCATATGATCGGGGGGTTGAGGGTGACCGCGCACTCGGAAAACGGGCTGGATGTTCGTTCGCATGCGACGGTGCATGTCTATGATCCCAGAACCTTCGACCATCATGTCGCCGCCGTTAGATACAGCCACAGCTTCGTTCGCGAAAATGCGGGGCCGTGGCTGATTGCGTCGAAGACCATCATCCTGATCAACGACCGCATGCCGAGCGTCGTCGACTTCTATACCGTGTAGCCCGTTTGAGAGAAAATTATGTCCATTCCAGCAGATGATACCGCGAGTTGGCGGCCGATTACGCGTTCCGAACTCATTCCCGAAGGCGAGATTTTTGCCGCGACATTCGAAGACCGGGAGATCGCGGTCTATAATGTGAACGGTATATTCTACGCGACAAGCAATATCTGTACCCATGCCTTCGCCCTCTTGTCGGATGGATGGCTCGAAGACTTTGTTGTCGAATGTCCACTTCACAATGCGCGTTTTGACGTGCGCGACGGCGCGGCGCTGGCAAGTCCGGCCGAGGGTGCGCTGCAATGCTTTCCGGTGCGCGTCAACGACGGCGTGGTGGAGGTCCGCCTCTGATCCCGCGGAAAGCTGCGCAGCCAGGCCTGACGCCATACGGAAGCGCTATCGTAATGGGCCTAGCTTAGTATTGGGAAAGCATCGCCCATCGTCCTAGCTTTGTCGGGTGCAGGGCAAGTTGGCGATCAGACCAAAAGCCCTTGCGCCGAAGCAGGAGTGCTTGCGGTGAGGGGCGTTTCGCTCATCGGCGAGCCTTGAAGTCACGCCGATGTCGGCGCTCTCGCTTCGCCAATCGCAGCGCGCAGCGCCCGCTGGGCTTGACACGCTGACTGATCGAACGGGAGAGGACGATGAAGATCAAATGGCTGCTCGGGTGCGCGTCAAGCGTGGCGGCGCTGGTTCCGGGCCTCGCGGTGGCGCAGGCCGATGGACAAGACGCCGACGCGCCGAACGAGATCATCGTGACGGCTCAGAAACGGGCGCAGAATATCCAGGATGTGCCGATCACCATGCAGGCGGTCGGTGGTGAGCAACTGGCGCAGCGCGGCATCCAGTCGGCCTATGATATTCCCAAGATCGCTCCGAACATCACCGTGTCTACCCAGGGCGCGGCCAATCGCCAGATCGCTATACGCGGGGTCGGGACCAACGACTTCTTCGGCAATGCGACGGGGTCCGTCGGCGTCTATATGGACGAAGTCACGATGAGCGCGCCCTATCTCACCAACCTTGGCCTGTACGATCTGGACCGTGTCGAAGTGCTGCGCGGGCCGCAAAATACCTTGTTTGGCCGCAATACGACCGGCGGCGCGGTGAACTATATCTCAAAGCAGCCGGAACTAGGAGGAGATGTCGACGGGTTCGTTCGTCTCAACTACGGGAATTTTAACCGCATCGATGCGGAGACGGGCTTCAACGTGCCTCTTGGCGATGTCGCGGCCCTTCGTCTCGCTGGCATGTTCCAGCATTCCGACGGGATGTGGCACAATTTGGCTGACGGCGGCGCGCGCTACGGCAAGAAAAACCGCTTTTCGCTTCGCGGAACCCTGCTTCTCGAGCCGAGCGATAACACGAAGATAACGCTGAACGCCCATTACGGGCAGGAAGACAGTCAGATCGATCCCTTCCGGTTCGTCGGTCTGCGCGCGCCTTCGGGGTCGATCTTCGCGCCCGGCCTTTCGGCGCGACAGCTCGATTTCGAAGGCATTTCTGGTGGCGCCAACTCGCAAGGCCGCGTGGTCGACACATCGAGATGGAGCGACATCTACCGCGTTGGCGATGACCAGCAATATGTCGAGGCTTATGGTTTTTACGCCAAGCTCGTGCAGGATCTCGGCGATGTCAGCCTTACGTCGATCACATCCTACGACAAGTCCGACGTCCGTTTCACATATGATCTTGGCGGCCCGGGTGCGACCGATAACGACATCACGATGATCAACGGCAATGATCAAAGCTTCAAGCAGATGAGCCAGGAACTGCGGCTGCAATCGACCGGCAAGGGGCCGCTACGCTGGATCGCCGGCTTCTATTACTTTCACGAAAGCTCGCTCCTCGGGCAGAATATGGGGTTCGGCCCATTCAATGGCGGGACCGGCGCGGGCGGGGCGGCTGCGCTGCTGCTGCTTGCCGGCGACCCTTACAGCAATCAAGCGGCGTTCAGTATCGCCCGGCTCAAGAACGAGGTACTCTCGCCCTATGGCCAGGTCGAATATGATATCGGCCAGAAGGTGACGGTCAGCTTCGGTCTTCGCTACACGGATGACAAGAAGAGGGCACCTTCGCTCTTCGTCGGCAACGTCGGAACCGGGACGCTGGGCCGTGACCAGTTCCGGTCGAACGAGGTGATCGGCTCGCTCGCGTCCGGGCTGCCGCTCTGCGACCTGGACGGGGACGGAAATCTCGCCGGCGGCACGCCCGACAACCGCGGCAAACCCTGTTCGCAAATCCTCTCGCCCGACGACATCCGTGCTAAGGAATGGGGCGGGAAGGTCGGGATCGACTTCAAGCTTGCGGACGACACGCTTCTCTATGCGAGCGCTTCGCGGGGGTTCCGCTCGGGCAAACACGACATCGAGTTCTTCCATGGACCGCAGACCGGTTTTGCGCGGGAAGATCAACAGGTCGAGACGCTCGACGCGTTCGAGGTGGGGCTGAAATCGGAACTGTTCGACCGCACTCTGGTGCTGAACGCGGCGGTCTTCTATTATATCTGGAAGGACCAGCAGTTCTTCGACGTCAATCCCAATACCGGTCCGGTCTTCATCAACGTCCCGGAATCGCAGCTCAAGGGCGCGGAGATCGAACTTCGCTGGAATCCGGGCAGCGGCTTTTCCGCGCAGCTTTCGGGCGGGTATCTCGACAGCGAGGTGACAGACGCCGGCAACGATCCCTCTGGTCTGGTCCAGAAGGGGCATGCCCTGCCGTTTGCGCCGAAATATTCGGCCAATGCGCTGGTGGCTAAAGAGTTCGAGATCGGCGACAACAAGCTGCGCCTGCAAGCCGACCTTCAGTATCTCAGCAAGTCAAAAGGCTTCTTGCGCGACGTCAATTATGTCGATGCGATCGGGAGCAGCATCTTCCTGAACACGCGGGCCACATGGTCCTTCGGCGCGGACCACCGCTACGATCTCAGCGTCTATGCCACAAACCTTACCGGGCAGACGCGCTGCGAGTATAAACGCGACCTGTTCGCCTTTTCGGGAGCCGCTTACTGCCTGCCGAATTCGGGCCGGACGCTTTTTGGCGCCGAGGCGCGAGTGAAGTTCTGAATCAAATCACTTAGGAGGATTGACGCGTGTCTGAGACGGACGTGATCACAAAGGCAGATGTATTGGTTGTCGGTACCGGCCCAGCGGGCGGAACGATGGCGTTGGCGCTCGCGAGACTCGGCGTCGATGTCATGGTCATCAACAAATACCCTTGGACGGCACCCACGCCCCGGGCGCACATCACCAACCAGCGGACGGTCGAAGTCCTCCGCGACCTTGGTCTGGCCGAGGAAGCACTCGCCCTGGCGGCGCCCAACGATCTCATGGGCGAGAATACCTATTGCACGAGTCTCGCGGGCGAGGAACTCGGCAGGCTGCGCACATGGGGTACGCAGCCGCATCGGCGATCGGACTATGAACTCGCGAGCCCCGAGCAGATCTGCGACCTGCCGCAAAATCTGCTCGAGCCGCTGCTGGTCGGCGGCGCTGCCCGCCACGGCGCGCGCGTGCGGTTCAGCACCGAGTTTTTGCGGTGCGAGCAGGACCCGACGGGTGTCACCTCCTGGGTGCGCGAGCGGGATACCGGACGCGAATATGCGATCCGCTCGAAGTATCTGATTGGCGCGGATGGTGCCAATTCGCGGGTCGTCGATCAGGCGGGGCTGCCGCTCGAAGGGAAAATGGGGGTATCGGGCTCCATAAATATAGTTTTCGAAGCTGATCTCTCGCGCTTCGTCGCCCACCGTCCGAGCGTGCTGTACTGGATTTTCCAGCCCGGCTCGAGCGTGGGCGGGATGGGCATCGGCGTCGTCCGCATGGTGCGTCCTTGGCACAAGTGGCTCGCCATCTGGGGCTATGAGGATGTCGCCAATCCGCCGAAGATCGACGAGGAGTTCGCCAAAGGAATTCTCTATAATCTCATTGGCGACGATCAGGTCGATATCAAGATCGAGAGTTTCTCGACCTGGACGGTCAATGATATGTATGCAACCAAGCTGTCGGCCGGCCGGATTTATTGCATGGGCGACGCCGTGCATCGCCACCCGCCTACCAATGGTCTTGGCTCCAACCATTCGATCCAGGACGCGTATAACCTGGCCTGGAAAATGGCGTTGGTGCTGGGCGGCAAGGCGGGGCCGGATCTGCTCAACAGTTATGACGCCGAGCGGGCGCCGGTCGCCGAGCAGACCGTGACGCGTGCCAACAAGAGCCTCGGTTGTTTTCCGCCGATACTCGAGGCGCTTGGCCTATTTGGCACCGACGATCCCGAACAAATGCGCCGCAATATGGCGTCGATCAAGGATTCGACCCCGGAAGCCGCCGATCGCCGCGCGGCATTGCGGACCGCGATCGATGGATCCGATTTCGTCTATAACTGCCACGGCGTCGAGATGAACCAGCGTTATGCCTCCGACGCCGTGGTCGGGGACGGAACGGCACCGCCGCAATATGATCGCGATCCCGAACTCTTTTACCAGCCGACCAGTTTTCCGGGCGCGCGGCTGCCGCACGGCTGGGTCGCGCGCGATGGCGCGCGGGTCTCGACGCTCGCGCTGTGCGGGGATGGGGAATTCACCCTCCTGACCGGATTGGGCGGAGAGGCTTGGGTGGAAGCCGCGGCTGCTGCATCGGCGCAATTCGGCGTCCCGATCCGGGTGCACGTCATCGGCCCGGGGCGACCGATCGAAGATCCGCATGGCGATTTCGCCCGAATCCGCGAGGTCAGCGAGAATGGGGCAATCCTGATTCGTCCGGATGTCTATGTCGGCTGGCGCGCGGAAGCCGTTTCAACCGACGCGACAGAGCGACTGTGCTCGGCGATGGCAACCATTCTCGCCTTGCCCGCCGAAGCGATCTCGGAACATGCGGACGAAATGGTCGCTTAAGGGGTCGTGCGGCTACGGACTGGATGCGCATCTCCTCCGGTTGCTGTGGTGGCCGGAGGACGCTTCCTCTTTGCGAATGTGAGAGTTGGAGAGTCGAATGATCGACAAGTCGAGCGTTAGCGTCGAAGCTGCGGTGGCGGACATCCAGGATGGTTCGGCGGTGATGATCGGCGGCTTCGGCACCGCGGGAATGCCGGACCAGCTCATCGAGGCGCTGATCGGCCAGGGTGCGTGCGACCTCACGATCATCAACAACAACGCCGGCAACGGCGAGACCGGTGTTGCCGCTCTCATCAAGGCCGGCAGGGTGAAGAAGATCATCTGCTCCTTCCCGCGCCAAGCGGACTCGCATCATTTCGACGCGGCCTATCGTGCCGGCCAAATCGAGTTAGAACTCGTGCCGCAGGGCAATCTTGCCGCGCGCATCCATGCTGCGGGGGCGGGGCTCGGGGCTATATTTACGCCGACCGGCTTCGGGACGCTTCTCGCCGAAGGGAAAGAGACCCGAGAGATTGGCGGGCGTCAATATGTGCTCGAATTTCCGATTTACGCCGATTTTGCGCTGATCAAGGCGCAGCGTGGCGACCGCTGGGGGAATCTCGTCTATCGCAAGACTGCCCGGAATTTCGGACCCATCATGGCGATGGCGGCCAAGACGACGATTGCGCAGGTTTCCCGGATCGTTCCCCTAGGCGATCTCGACCCAGAGGCGGTCGTGACGCCGGGAATCTTCGTACAGCGGGTTGTCGAAACGGCACCCTTGCCCCTCCACGCTGTCGCCTGATCGGAAAAGATGATATGGAACGCTTGAACCGGCACCAAATGGCCGCGCGGGTCGCCAAGGATATTCCCGAGGGCGCCTATGTGAATCTCGGCATCGGCCTTCCGACTATCGTCGCAAATTATCTGCCTGTCGATCGTGACATATTCCTGCAGAGCGAGAACGGCCTGCTCGGAATGGGACCGGCACCGGCGCCCGGCGAAGAAGACTGGGAACTCATCAACGCCGGCAAGCAAGCCGTTACCCTCCTGACCGGCGGGTGCTATTTTCATCACGCCGATAGCTTCGCGATGATGCGCGCCGGCCATATCGACATCTGCGTGCTGGGCGCTTTTCAGGTTTCGGTGAATGGCGATCTCGCAAACTGGCACACCGGGGAGCCGGGCGCCATTCCGGCTGTCGGCGGCGCCATGGACCTCGCGATCGGTGCCAAGCAGACCTTCGTGATGATGGAACTGCTGACCAAGCAAGGCGAAAGCAAGCTGGTCGAAGCCTGTCACTATCCGCTCACCGGGCTCGGCTGTGTGTCGCGCGTCTATACGGATATCGCTGTCTTTGACGTGGGCCCGTCCGGTGCCGGCGTCCTTGAGATGGTCGAAGGGCTGGCCATCGAGGATCTGCGCAAGCTGACAGGCGTCCCGCTTCGCGAGAGCATGGCGCTTCCGGCCTGACACTGACCTATCGAAAGGACTCATATGACCGACGCATTCATTTGCGATGCCATCCGCACGCCGATCGGCCGCTATGGCGGCATCCTCGCGAACGTGCGTGCAGACGACTTGGGCGCGCTGCCGCTGAGGGCGCTGCTCAATCGCAATCCCGGTCTCGATCCTGCCGCCATCGAGGAGGTCTTCTACGGCTGCGCGAACCAGTCGGGAGAGGATAACCGCAACGTCGCCCGAATGAGCCTGTTGCTTGCCGGTCTGCCGTTCACGGTGCCGGGTGTGACGCTCAACCGCCTTTGCGCGTCGGGGCTCGATGCGGTAGGAGCGGCGGCGCGGGCAATCCGCTCGAACGAAATGGCAGTGGCGATTTCGGGCGGCGTGGAGAGCATGACGCGCGCGCCGTTCGTCATGGGGAAGGCAGACGCCTCCTTTGGTCGCGGACAGAAGATCGAAGACACGACAATGGGCTGGCGCTTCGTCAACCCGGCCCTTGATGCGCTCTACGGCACTGAGACGATGCCGCGCACCGGTGAAAATGTCGCTGAAGATCACAAGATCAGCCGCACCGACCAGGATGCATTTTCGTTGCGGAGCCAGCAGCGCGCTCTCGCCGCGCAGCAAAACGGCTTCCTCGCAGACGAAATCGTGCCGGTCACCGTTCCCGGCAGGAAGGGCGAGACGACCCTTGTCGCCATCGATGAGCATCCGCGCGCAGACGTGACAATGGAGACGCTCGCAAAGCTGAAGCCGCTGTTCGGCCCCGAGGGCTCGGTGACTGCCGGCAATGCCTCGGGCATCAACGATGGCGCTGCAGCCATGATTATCGCCAGCGAGGCGGCGGCGAAATCGCACGGCCTTACGCCGCGTGCCCGGATTCTCGGCCTTGCCTCGGCCGGGGTCGAGCCGCGGGTGATGGGCATCGGGCCGGTCCCCGCGACGCAGAAGCTGATGGGCCGGCTCGGGCTTACCATCGGCGATTTTGACGCGATCGAGCTCAACGAAGCCTTTGCGAGCCAATCGCTTGCCGTGGTGCGCGCGCTTGGTCTGCCTGATGAAGCGCAACATGTGAACGCGAATGGCGGTGCGATAGCGCTCGGACATCCGCTTGGCATGTCCGGCGCGCGCCTTGCGATGACGCTCGTCCACCAGCTCGAGAAAAGCGGTGGGAGACGCGGCCTTGCCACGTTGTGCATCGGGGTCGGTATGGGGCTCGCGCTCGCGGTTGAGCGCGTTTGACAGCACCGGCGGGATCAGCCGGATCAAGAGTGCGCAGCGCCTGCCAGGACGCATCGTCCCCGCCCTAAGGCGGCCGGTCGAGCACTGCGCTCTGAGACTATCTTTCAAACGCTATGAGGCGCGATTCGCGCCCCGGCGCGCGCTATGATTTGTCGGCGCATGACCGGGAGCGGCGCAATGATAAGCGCTGCACGCAGATTGGGCACGTCGACACCAGCCGTTCTCGGACTCTTCTCCGGCGAGAAATTTTTGAGGGTTAATATGTCCGGTCCCATTGATGCCGCCGCAGCCTGGCGACCGATCATTGCTTTGGAAGACCTTTGCGAAGGTGCGCTCCATGTCGCGGAATTCGCGGGCCGGCATATCGCAATTTATCATGTCGAGGGCTCGTTCTACGTGACGAGCAATATATCCGGTGCTTGCTTCGCGCTCGCGCCAGAGGACCTGCTCGAGGCTCGCATCGTCCCGGGGCCGGCGCATGTCTCGCGCATCGAGGCTCGCGCGAGGGACAGGCTGGCGGGTCCGGCCGGAGTGCCGCTCGAACGCTGTTCGGTGCGGTTGGCCGACGGCGTGGTCGAGGTTCGCGTATAGAAAATCTGCCGGCCCAGTCTGGCCGCGACAAGTATGACCGGAGTGCGAAAGATGGACGAGAAGGACAGAGACGACAGCCCTTCGGCCTTGCTTGGCGAGGTTATCGACAAGCAATCGGTCAATGCGCTGGTCGTAACCACTGTGCTCCTGTCGACGCTGATGATGTTCGTCGACGGCTATGACCTTCATACTATCGCCTTTGCCGCACCCTCCATCATGTCCGAATGGGATTTATCGTCCGCGGCATTCGGATTGGTGTTCGCGGCCGCCTCCCTTGGAATGCTGGTCGGCGGGATCGTCTTCGGATGGATCGGCGACCGGCACGGCCGCAAATTTGGTTCGCTCGCCGCGCTCGTCGTGTGCGGCTTGGGATCGCTGTCCGTCCTGCTCGCACGCGACGTCTATCTGTTGAGCCTTTGCCGCTTTATCACGGGGATTGGTATCGGCGGCCTGACCCCGCTTCTTTTTGCTCTTAATCAAGAACTGGTGCCGCAGCGTTTCCGCGCGACCGTGGTTGCGGTCATCATGATGGGCTATATGGCCGGCTCGGCCAGCGGGGGCGCGGTGGCGGCGGCCTTCATGCCTCATTATGGCTGGGCAGTGCTGTTCTGGATTGGCGGCGCATTCTCGCTTTTTCTCGCGGGCGTCGGCTATGTCTTCCTCCCGGAATCGGTGTCCTTCCTCTCCCGACGCTCTGCTCGAAGGCCAGAGATGGTAACCCTACTGCGACGCATCGATCCCACCATCGCGCCCGAGACTGTCGCCCGCATCGCGACGATTGCCGATGCGCCGCGAGATACCGCGTCCCCCGGCCTGTCGCCGCTTTTCTCCGGGAGCCTGTCGACGGTAACACCCTTGTTGTGGCTAGCCTATGTCTGCAGTTCAGCCACTGTGTTCTTCATGATCAGCTGGCTACCGACGCTTATGCTCGGCGCGGGTTTGCCGAAGGCAGAATCTGCGCTGGGACTGTCGCTCTTCATCCTGGCAGGGTCGATTGGCGGCCTCGTCATCTCCGCCTTCATCGATCGCATGGGCCTGTCGTCGATCACGGTTATGCCCGTCATCGGCTGCCTTCTACTTTCCACCCTCGCGCTTCCCGACCTGTCCTCGTCGGGTTATATGATCGCCATCGGGATATGCGGGTTTTTCGTATTGGGCGGACATCAGGGTCTGAACGGCGCCGCAGGTCTGCTTTACCCGAGCCCTGTCCGGGCCTCGGGTATTGGCTGGGCGCTATCGATCGCGAAGATCGGTTCGATCATCGGCCCGCTCGTTGGCGGCATTTTGCTGGCCGCAGAACTGCCGCGCGTGCAGTTGATGATGATCATAGCCTCGCCACTGCCAATTTTCGCGGCGAGCCTCATCCTTCTCCGAATGGCAAAATCGCGCGAGCAGCACGCACCCCTCCTAGATTGAAGACGGGAGAGTTTCGTCGAACTGGTGCTTGGTCCCGGCGCAAGGCGATCCACCGCCGCGGCGTGATCCGAGCGACGCGCTAGCGTCCGCCGGAGGGCCAGCCTTACCTGCGACAGCCTCGGGCGGGCACCACCCGGTGCCTGAAGAGGAAGAGCCCGGCCTGAAGCCGTGACGGAAAGAGGTTGGGAGAGAGTCTCCCGGCGTCCGTCATGGAGCAAGATCATGACCCCATTCACCCAAAATCCGGCGCCCGGCCGGCCGCTTGGCTACAAGGTCGATATTTCGCGCGGCCAACGGCTCGGCCGCGTCTCGTCCGAATGGTTCTCGCGACCCGACGACGAGCGCTATCTGTCGCTGTCCGACCTCTATGAAGCGGTCCACGCGCGGGCCGAAGCCGCCACCGCCCGCACCGTCGAAACGCGCGCCATCCATGTCGAGGCGGCTCCCGACAACCCCGAGCGGCTGGTGCTCAGGCTCCCCGACCGCAGCGAGCCCGTGGCGCCGACCCATTGGTCCTTCGGTCAGATCTGCAGCCTCGTGGGCGCGCCGGCAGGCTATTTGCGCCAACTGCCTGCGGCGCTCGCGGGTATCAACATGCAGCATGGCTTGCTGTCGCAACGCGGCGAACTGGTGAAGACCCTCGAGACCGGCGACGGCCGCACCGAGCTGCGCGCCGTGACCGGCCCGGACTATGGCCGCATCTGGGACCATGAACTCGTGTCCGCCGTGATGAAGATTGCAGGCAACGGCGCCGGCGACACGCGCTGGAAGATCCCCGGCATGCTCGACTGGTCGACGATGCACCACAATCCCTTCGTCGAGGTGACGAAGGACACGACCACTCTGTACGCCAGCGACCGCGACGTGTTCCTTTTCCTCGTCGATGACGCCAACCCGATCGAAGCTGGGCGGCTCCCGAACGGTGGCCCCGACCTCTTCTTCCGCGGCTTCTACTGCTGGAACAGCGAGGTCGGCTCGAAGACGCTCGGTATGGCGACCTTCTATCTTCGCGCCGTGTGCATGAACCGGAATATCTGGGGCGCCGAAGGTTTCGAGGAGATCAGCATCCGGCACAGCAAATTCGCGGCCGGCCGCTTCGCGCAGGAAGCCTCGCCCGCGCTCGAGCGCTTCGCATCCTCGTCGCCGGGGTCCTTCCTGAACGGGATCAGCGCCGCGCGCACCGCGATCGTCGCCAAGACCGTCGAGGAGCGACAGACCTTCTTGCGCAAGCGCGGCTTCTCGAAAGGCGAGACCGACAAGATCATCGCGACGGTCCTCCAGGAAGAGGGCCATCCGCCGACGTCGATCTTCGACTTCGTGCAGGGCATCAACGCGCTCGCGCGCGACCGGCCGCATCAGGATGCGCGTCTCGAGCTGGAAGGAAAGGGCGCGAAACTGCTGGCTTCGGTTCGCTGAAGCCTACTCGGCGCGTCGGTCCGGCGTGGTCCTGTTTCCGAGAGGAAGAGGGCTGCGCCGGAGCCATGACGGGCCAGGGGCCGAGAGAGAGTCTTTCGGCGGCTCGTCATGGAGACAAGTCATGACGAAGCATGTGAAAATCACCCTCAGCGGCGCGCGCGACATCCCGTTCAGCGCGCTCGTCCTGAGCCAGGCGAATGTCCGCCGCGTGAAGGCCGGGGTGTCGATCGACAGTCTGGCGGCCGATATCGAGCGGCGCGGCCTGCTCCAGAGCCTGACCGTTCGCGCCCAGCGCGACGAGGAAGGCCAGGAAACGGGCAAGTTCGAGGTGCCCGCGGGTGGGCGCCGCTTCCGCGCGCTGCAGCAGCTGGTCAAGACCCGCCGCATGGCCAAGACCGAACCGGTCCCGTGCATCGTGCGCGACGACGACATGGTGTCGGCCGAGGAGGATTCGCTCGCCGAGAATGTCCACCGCGAGCCGCTGCATCCGCTCGACCAGTTCCGCGCCATGCAGAAGCTCGTCGAACGGGGCAGCGACATCGAGAGTATCGCCGCGACCTTTATGGTGACGCCTGCCGTCGTGAAGCAGCGCCTCAAGCTCGCCGGTGTCTCGCCGAAGCTGCAGGACATCTACGCCGAAGACGGCATGACCCTCGAACAGCTGATCGCCTTCGCGGTCGCCAGCGATCATGCGCGGCAGGAGCAGGTCTGGGAAATGCTCCAGACGAGCAACACGCAGCAGCCCTGGTTCATTCGGGCCCGCCTCACCGAGGACAAGGTGCGTGCATCGGACAAGCGCGTGCGCTTCGTGACGCTGGGCGCCTATCTCGCGGCGGGCGGTCATGTCCTTCGCGACTTGTTCGAATCCGATGACGGCGGCTGGCTCGAAGACGTCGCGCTGCTCGATCGCCTCCAGACCGAGAAGCTCGAAGCCGAAGTCGCTGCGGTCGCAGCCGAAGGGTGGAAGTGGGTCGAGCAGGCGGTCGACTTCCCCTATGGCCATACCTACGGTCTGCGTCCGATCGACGGCGAGGAATCCGCGTCGAGCGAGGAGGACGAAGCGCGGCTCGAAGCGCTTCGCGAGGAGGCCGACCGGCTCGAGGACCAGTGGGCCGGCGAGGAGGACATCCCCGACGAGATCGCCGCCCGCATCCAGGCGATCGACGAGGAAATTGCGCCCCTGGTCTCGAAACCGCTCCTCTATGATCCTGCCGAGATGGCGATCGCCGGTGCCTTCGTCAGCATCGACGTCGATGGCTCGCTGCACATCGAGCGCGGCTATGTCCGGCCCGAGGATGAGCCGGCGGGCGAGGTCGAAGAGACTGCAGCCGACGGCGAGGCGGGCACTGGCGATGCCGAACAGGCCGGCGAGGGCGGCGATGGCGATGACGAGGGCGCCGGTGCGCCGGCCGATGGAACCGACGAGGAGGATCCCGACGATCTTCTTCGCCCGCTGCCCGACAAGCTCGTCACCGACCTGACCGCGCATCGCACGCTTGCACTCCGCGACGCGGTGGCATCGAACCCCTTGGTCGCCTTCGCTGCGATGCTTCATGCGCTCGTTCTCGAGACCTTCTACACCTACTCGTCGTCGGCGAGCTGCGTCGGCATCTCGGTGCGCAGCAATCGGCTGATCGGTTACGGGTCCGCCCTCAACGACTGCGCGTCGGCGAAGGCGATCAACGAACGGCACGAAGGCTGGTCGGCTCGGCTCCCCGATACGACCGACACGGTGTGGGACGTGCTCGCGACGTTCGACGCCGACGAACAGGCCGCGCTCTTTGCCCATTGCGTGTCCTTCGGCATTGACGCGACCTGGGAGCCGGCGACCCAATATAATCAGGGCCGGGTCTCGACGCGCGCGGTCGCGGCGCGGATCGAGCATTCGCATGTCCTCGCGCGGGCGTCGGGTCTCGACATGGTGGCTGCCGGCTGGACCGCAACGGTCGCCAACTATCTCGGCCGCGTCACCAAGCCGCAGATCCTCGCGGCGGTCGAGGAGGCCTGCGGCGCGGATGCCGCGGGCCGGCTCGGCGGTTTGAAGAAGCCGGAGATGGCAAGCGCCGCCGAGGACCTGCTCCAGGGCAAGGGGTGGCTCGCCAAGCCCCTCCGCACGCCCGAGCCGATCGTCGCGGCCGACCTGCAGGCCGCGAACGACGACGAGGCGCCCAAGGTCGGGGGTCATGACCTCGATGCGGGCGGCGAGGGCGACGAAGGTGACGCGATCGATGCGGTGGCCGCCGAATAGATCGCGTGTCTCGAAACATCTGGGAAGTCCGGCGCCGTGCCGGGCTTCCCTTTTTTGTGCCCCGACCTTGAAATCGAGGATGGCGTGACGAACATCAATCATTCGTCGCCGGCAGGGGCTGTCGGTGCGGTTCGCTGCGCGTCGCTCGATGAGAGCGTCATTCGGAAGCGGGCCGCCAGGAAATGGAGCCCCATATGTCCGGTATTGCCGCTGAAATTGCCCGCCGCCTTGGCGAAAACGCCGAGGCCGTGTGTCGCCGCTATCTCTCGAATGGCCGCCGCGAAGGTTGCTATTGGATGGTCGGAGACATCCATAATGTTCCCGGCCGGAGTCTCTATGTTCGCCTGTTCGCTGCCCCCGATAGACGTGGCTCCGCAGGCAAATGGACCGATGCGGCGAGCGGCGAGCATGGCGACCTGCTCGACATCATTGCGAACGCCTGCGGTCACGTCGCATTTCGCGAAACGCTCGAGGAAGCGCGCCGCTTTCTGAGCCTGCCGCCGCCGCCAGCCGCTGATCGAAGCCGGGCACCGCGCAAGGCGCCCACGGGGACCCCTGAGGCCGCGCGAAGACTATGGGGGTCAACCAAGCCGATCTTCGCGAGCCTCGCAAGCCGCTATCTTGCCGGACGGGCCATCGATGCGCTCGCGCCGAGCGATCCGCTGCGCTTCCATCCCCATTGCTTCTACCGGCGAACGGAGGACGACGCGCCCGACACGAGGCCAGCCTGGCCGGCGATGATCGCGGCGGTGACCGACCTAGATGGCGCGATCACCGGCGTTCACCGAACATGGCTCGATCCCGAAACCACGGACAAAGCGCCGGTGGCTTTTCCGCGCCGCGCCATGGGTCACCTCCTCGGCAATGGGGTCCGCTTCGGCCGGGCCGCCCGCGTGATGGCGGCGGGAGAAGGCCTCGAGACAATCCTGTCGCTGCGTCAGCTGCTGCCGTCGATGCCAATGATCGCTGGCCTTTCCGCCGCGCATCTCGGGGCCTTGGCCTTTCCAGCCGGCCTCGAGCGTCTCTATGTCGCGCGTGATGACGACCCTGCCGGGGACGGTGCGCTCGCGGCGATTGGCGAGCGGGCGGCAGCGGCCGGCATCGACGTCCTGCCGCTCGAGCCTGCGCGCGGCGACTTCAACGGCGACCTTATGACGCTCGGCCCCCAGCGGGTCGGCGCATCGCTTCGCAATCAGCTCGTCGGATCCGATCGTCTCCTTCTCGTTTGAAGACCTCGAACTGGCCGGAACGGGGAAGGTGGCCTGCCTCCGGCTTACGCAGCACGTCTTCTCTTGCGACGCGCGCCCCGGCCTTCGTGAGAGGGCGACTGCGCCGGGCCCGCCGGGAGCGCAATGGCGGCCGGGCGGCTATTTTCCGCCGGGGCCTCGCGGCCCCTTTGCATCGCGAAGCAAAATAGCCTTCGCCCGCCATCCTCCGCTCACGCTCCGGTCGCGGGTCTCGCGCCGCGATGCGAACCCGTCCCGCCCGTCGCGGGCCGTCGCCACGAAGGCCGCGCGAGGCGCGGCTGGGCAACACGGAGACCTACGATGCGCGACGGTGCCGATCCTGACCTGGAACTCTCCCCCGAACTCGGAACCACGGCCCATCTGCTCCAGGAAATGCAGCTCTTCGGTCACCGGCCCTATGAGGACGAACCCGATCCGCGGCCGCTCCCCGACGCCCGCCTAGCGGGCGGCGCGATCGTCGACATGTTCGATGCGCTGGCAGGGTGTCTGGCCGAAACCCGGATCGAGCCCGATCTCGACGACCTCCTCTGGAACCTCGTCAACATCTTCCACCGCGCCGGCGAACGGGTCGAGCGCGCGCTCGACGACAATGAGCAGCTTCAGCGCCGGCTGCAACGCGAACAGGACGGCAGCGAGATCCGCTCGGTCGAACTCGAGCGGGCGACGCGGGAGGGCATTTCCCTGATCGAACGCCGCGACGCGATGGAATTCTTCCGCGAGGCGGCCGCTGAGCAATTTCGCGTGCTTCTCCGCAAGGCCTGGGCGCCACGCACCGGCTCCCGTGCCAACCATCGGACGATGACGGCCTCGCTAATTGACAGCCGTGAGTTCCTCGACGCTCGTCTTCGCGAGAAAGCGGCAACGCTACTTCCGGAAGGGACCCGCATTGCCTTCACCGGCGGGAGCGAATGCGAAGACCATCGGGCCATCTGGGAGGCGCTCGACAAAGCGAAAGCGCGGCACCCCGACATGATCCTGCTCCATGGGGCGACTCCGACGGGTGCCGAGCGGGCAGCGGCTTGCTGGGCGGACAATCGCGGCGTGGCACAGGTCGCCTTTCGTCCCGACTGGAAGCGCCACGGCAAGGCGGCGCCGTTCAAGCGCAATGACCGGATGCTCGAGGCTCTTCCAGTCGGTCTCATCATCTTTCAGGGGAATGGCATTCAGGACAATCTCGCCGACAAGGCCAGGAAAATCGGCATTCCTCTCTGGGATTTTCGGTCGCGCTGAAGTCGTCGCGATTGAACCCATTTGCCGTTCGCTTCCGGCTTATGGCCTGCTAGCGACATATCAGAAGCGGGGAGGGTTGATTGGCTCGAGACGATTTTAGCCGCGCGGTTGTCGACAGGCTCGCGAAGCGCGTTGGAATGCGCTGTTCCAATCCCGACTGCCGCCAGCCGACATCGGGACCCGACGCCGCGGGTGGAACCACCAATGTCGGAGTGGCTGCTCATATCAGCGCGGCATCTCCTGGCGGTGCCCGCTACGATGAGACGCTGACGCCCGAACAGCGCAGCGATATCGCCAACGGCATTTGGCTGTGCCAGCGCGACGCCAAGCTCATCGATGACGATGAATTGTCATTTCCGCCAACGCTGCTGCGCGAATGGAAGGATACGGCCGAGAAGATGGCGGCTCTGGAAGCACGAGGTTACTCGGTCTCCAAGGCATCGCCATTCCCGGCCCTCGAACGCAAGATGCCTGAACTGATCGCGGAGATGCGCGCCGATCTTATGGGAAACAAACTGGTGCGCCAGTTCATCCTGCTGAAAAAGGGTTGGGCATATAATCCGGGATCGACGCCGTATTTTCAGTATTTTTTCGACGACCATCCGCAGATCAAAGCGATGATGACGATCATGATCCATGCGGGAGCAATCTACGACATAAAATTTAACTCGGTCGATCGCTACAATTTCACTGAGCCATTCGTGTCCTACCTGATCGGCGAATGAGCTGGCGTCATGCTTGCTGGCTGAGCGACCGATAGTACCGAAAGCCCTGACCGGGCGTTGGCTCGAACTTGAAGCAGCCCGCATAATTGTCGATTGCCTGCATCACGCCCAATAGGGCCCCCGGAGCGAAGGCCTGCGTCTGTCCGCTGCTCCAATGCGCCAGGAAATTTGCACTGATCGTGGCCACGGCGAGATTGAGCCCTTGGACCTGCGCCGTCGTCAGAACGAGAGTGTTCGCGGCGGCGTGCAGTTTGACTTGAGCATCGATTGCCCCGATTAGATGACCCGCCATTCTCCTATCGTCGCCGAGTGCAATATCCATCGGCACGGGCACACGGCACCTTATGATGATCTCTTCGAGAACATACTCGATATATTGCCTTATCCTGGGCGCGGCATCTTGCGCGTTCCCGGCATTTAGCAGGTCCAGCGTGGCATCGCGAACCCGATTGACGGCGTTCGACTGCGGCAGCACGGCGGTCCGCGGGGTGCCTTCTATCCGCTGGTGCGCCCAGCCCGAAGTCGACCCGTTGGTATTGAAATATTTCTCCAGCAGCGTGTCGTGGCTTAGAAGGATGACCTGTGGACCATCCGGCACGACAGGGCGGCTGAAGCGAGTCCGGATCACTTCCATCAAGTGGAACTGGTGGCCGGCATCGAGGCTCGACGTCACATCGTCGAGAAGCAGGAACTTTGCGGCCCCCGAATAGAGCGACGCGGCTGCCAGATAGACGGATATCGCGAAGGCATTCCTATAGCTCTCCGAGAGGACCGATTGGGCCGAGATATTGGCGTGATCATGAAATGCCGCGAGTGAAAGTTGAAGATCCTCGCCACCCGCGCGCTTCGAAATGGCCGGAACCACAGGATCGAAGATTATGCTCTGAAAAAGGTCGCGACATAGCGGTTCGACCGCAGCGAGCCGCCGCGCCGCAGCCTCGGATTCGGCCTGCGAGAAGGCGCCAGAAGCGTCGGACAGAAAGCTCCGCACCCGCTCGATGCGGTCAAGCTCGGTATCGAGCGCCGACAGAGACACGAGGAGTTGGTCAAGTTTCTTGAAGGCTGCCTGCAGTCGGCGAGCCGCCTCGACTTTTTCGGTCACCGCGACGAGCGAGGCCGGAAGCCTCTTCTCGATTGCGTCCTTTTCCGCAATGGTCGCAGCGAGAGCAGCTTCTGCGCGTGCGCGAACGAGATCGATGCGGGTCTGTAGCTCGGCTGCAGCTGGCTGCGTGAACGCCTGTTTCGCAATTGCCGCCTTCGCGCCCGGGATCAATTGAGCTTCGCCGTCCTGCCGCGTTGCCTTTTCTAGCTCGACAACCTTGTCCCAATCTGCAGTGGCCCAGCTTGTGGCGAGCTTGTCGGATGCGGCGGTCACCGCGTCGTAGAGCGCGACCTTGTGCCGGCTGTGATCGAGAACGGAGTTTTCGCCGGTTCGCTCGCACGCCGGACATAAGGACTTGTCGACCCAGTCATCGCTCTCGGTGATTTCCTGCGCCGTGCGGTAGAGGCGAAGAAACTTCTCCCCCTGCGTCTGCGCTAGGGCAGTGTCGCGCTCGGCTGCGATATCGACAATCGACACGATCTGCGCCGTCGTCGGCAGAGCTGCTATCGCATGGTTCCACCAGTCTTCTTCACGCAGCAATTGGGCGAGGCGATCCCGGTCGGGACCGCCCTCGGCCGCGCGCACCGAGGCTATGCATTCGTCGGCGGAAATCTGATCGAAGGTCTTGCCTGCGCACCGCGGTTGAATGAGCGGAATGTTGTGCAGGATCGCATGGGCCCTCGTTTGCATATCGGCCTGCGTGAGCTGGCCTGCGTCCTCTCCTACGAGGTGGAGGTAGGATTCACGGATCGCGGTCCGCTCCTGCGCAATTTGCCCTTCGATTAGCTGCTTGCGGCCAGATTTGCTGCTGACATCAAAATGATTATTGAACGCTCGCGTATTGGCCAAAGCCTGCAAGGATTGCCGGAGCGCCGAATATTGTCCGAGGCCTAGAAGTCCCGAGAACGAGCGTCCGCGGTTGAGCGGCGTATCATCGATAAAGCGTTGGAACGTCTTGGCATCGAGAAGGACGAATTCACGATTGAGTTCCGCGAGCAAGGCGTCGCCGTCGCGGCCGTCACTGACGGCGACCGTCCTGGCCCCGGTTCTGTCGCGCGTCACGATGACATCAATCGCGGGACCGGCAGCGGCGGGCTGAAGCGACAAGGTAATCGTTCCGGTATCGCCCGGGTGGAATCGATTAAGATAGTAAGTGCCGCCTTGTTCCGCGGCGGGGAGGCCATCAAGTTTCGGAATCTGCCCGGTCAAAGCATAGGTGACAGCCTCGAAGATGGAGCTTTTGCCAACGCCGTTTGGCGCAAAGACAGAATTCACCTTCTCGGTGTGGAACGCCAACTCAAGCGGTGACCCGGCGTTGTTTATGCCGCGAAAGCCCTCGATTCCGATCTGGCGAAGAAGCCATGTCATGAGGCGGCGTCCGCGCCGTCTTGGGGCGGCGGTGCAGCGGCGGTCGCCTGGAACAGAATGTTCCAAATGGCTCCTGCATCGAGATTCTGACCTGAGGCGAGCGGCGCGAGGTGAGGCGTCAGTGCCGCAGCAAGAGCTGCGTCACCCGTCAGTCCGCCCGCGAAAGCGGCAAGATTGTCCGACGTGCCGAGCGCATCGTCGATCACGAAGTCATATGTCTTTTTGGCCATGATCCCCTCCGCGCCAAGCAATACCGCATTCCGACCGATGCAGAAGCACCAATTAGGACCGGTTCGACCGACATTCGGAAAGAGGGCTCTGTTGCAAAAATCGTGAAGCTTGAGCATGCTTGGCGGAGATTGGACGGACGGAACGATGACGGATTTCAAGTGGCGCCATTTCCAGGGTGATGTGATCCTGTGGGCGGTGCGCTGGTATTGTCGCTATCCGATCAGCTATCGCGACCTTGAGGAAATGCTGGCGGAACGCGGCATTTCGGTCGACCATACGACGATCTATCGCTGGGTCCAGTGCTACGCCCCGGAGATGGAGAAGCGGCTGCGCTGGTTCTGGCGGCGTGGCTTTGATCCGAGCTGGCGCCTGGATGAAACCTACGTCAAGGTGCGGGGCAAGTGGACCTACCTGTACCGGGCAGTCGACAAGCGGGGCGACACGATCGATTTCTACCTGTCGCCGACCCGCAGCGCCAAGGCAGCGAAGCGGTTCCTGGGCAAGGCCCTGCGAGGCCTGAAGCACTGGGAAAAGCCTGCCACGCTCAATACCGACAAAGCGCCGAGCTATGGTGCAGCGATCACCGAATTGAAGCGCGAAGGAAAGCTGGACCGGGAGACGGCCCACCGGCAGGTGAAGTATCTCAATAACGTGATCGAGGCCGATCACGGAAAGCTCAAGATACTGATCAAGCCGGTGCGCGGTTTCAAATCGATCCCCACGGCCTATGCCACGATCAAGGGATTCGAAGTCATGCGAGCCCTGCGCAAAGGACAGGCTCGCCCCTGGTGCCTGCAGCCCGGCATCAGGGGCGAGGTGCGCCTTGTGGAGAGAGCTTTTGGCATTGGGCCCTCGGCGCTGACGGAGGCCATGGGCATGCTCAACCACCATTTCGCAGCAGCCGCCTGATCGGCGCAGAGCGACAGCCTACCTCTGACTGCCGCCAATCTTTGCAACAGAGCCTGCGGCAGCCAGTGGCGGAGCCAAGCATCCTCGAGACGCATCGACAATGTGATGCCTCCGGTATCGCGGACCAGCTCATAGGGTTGCTGGTTATCGAGGAGGACGAAGCATTTTTCGGGAGCGGTGACTTCGAGGTCGTAGTGCCGCAGTCTACCCGCCCCCTTTTCGAAAAACAGGAGAAGGTAGTCATTCGCGCTGTGCTTGATCATCGCGGTGCTGTGCACGATGCGCTGCGAGGTTGCGGACAGGAAGTTCAGCTGCACCGGACCCAATTCGAAATGCTGGATACGCGCGCGGTGCCCGCCGAAAGCCCGGCTCTCAATATCGACCTCGGTAAGGCAGGCCCCGACGCGGTCCATCCAGCAGCTCAGCGCGGAGGAGCCGCGAACCGAATCGGTCGACCATTCGAAATCGCGGGAAGCATCAAGGACGGCGCTCATATCGTCATCGCGGCGAGGATGCCGCCTCCCATGGCACTCACGATGAGGCGTAGCCCGGCGAGAATGCACAGCATGAGGATGATGGGACGCATGACGCCGTCGGCGGGCCGGGCGAACCGCCCACTGGCCGCAAAAAGGCCAAGCACGACGCCCGGTATCATCGCGAGCGCGATCGTCGGCGATCCGAGCTGGCTCGGTGCTATTGCCGCCAACCCCGCAAGCGACAGGATATAGGCCGCAACAAACAACGCCGCAGCCGTCGGGCGTACTTTCGCCAGCTTGTCGTGTCGGTAGAGGATCGCAAGCGGCGCGCTATGGACTCCTGCGACGGTGCCCATGAAACCCGTCGCAAAGCCAGCCGAGGTGAAAGCCACGGGACCGGGAGCGCGGGCCTTGGAAAAGGCTGCCGCGCCGCCTGCGAAGACGAGCAGGAGTCCGACGAAACCGCGCAGGGTGTTGGATGCGACAAGGCTGATGACTATGGCCGCGACGAGCGATCCGATCACGACCCCCGGGAGCAGAATGGCGAATTCGCGCCACGCTACCTGCTTCCAGCCGGCGATAAGAAACGGCACCGAGGCAAAGATGCCGGCGATGATGACCGGACCCGGCACCGTGCCCGGATCGATCAGCACGAGCAGCGGCATCGCGACCATGCCGAATCCGACACCTGTGATGCCCTGCATATAGGTTGCCAAACCCACGACAACTGCAGCCAGTATCAAGGCGAAATCCCCTGTCACTTGACGCGCCGGGTGAAGCTTCGGACACGATCACGATCGATCTCCACCCCCATGCCGACGCCTGACGGAACGACCACTTCCCGGTCGCGGTACGCGATCGGCTGGACCGTCAGATCTTCCGCCAGCAGCCTGGGACCGATCAACTCGCAGCCGAAGGGAAGGTTCGGGAGCGTGCTGAACAGCTGCAGTCCGGCTGCCGTCCCGACGGAGCTCTCGAGCGCCATACCACCGTACAGCGGAACTCCGGCGGCTTCGGCAACGGCCGCCGCCTTGAAAGCGCGTCGCAGGCCGCCGCCTTTCGCGATCTTTACAGCGTAGATGTCGGTCGCGCCCCGCCGGATCAATTCGTATGCATCGTGGAAATCCCACAATCCCTCGTCGGCCATGATCGGAATTTCAAAGCGCGATGCGAGACGGATCATGCCCTCGACGTTCCAGGCCGGAACCGGCTGCTCGACGAACAGGAAATCATGCTCTTGGAAGGCCCCGAGCCATCGCATCGCCGTAGGCTCGTCCCACGCCTGATTGAGATCGACAACGAACCGTGCATCCGGATGCGCGTCGTGAATAGCGGTCGCCGTGCCCAGCGCGCGCCGGGTTTCGGCGCCGGCATCGCCTTTGCCGATCTTGATCTTGAAAACGCTATGGCGGCCTGCCTCGATCTGTTCGATCGCATCGGCGACATCAGCCTCATAAGCTGCTGCCGCCAGAGCCCAAAGGACAGGAACTGTCGCACGCGCGGTTCCGCCGAACAGCTGCGACACCGATATGCCCATCAACCGCGCGGCCGCATCGTGGACGGCGATATCGATCGCCGCCTTGGCAAAATGATTATTCGCCGCAATACGGTCCATCGCGACCAGAATTCGCTCCTGGTCAAAAACGCTGATGCCGATGACGGCCGGTGCCAGATAATGGTCGATCATCAGCTTGATCGTTTCGACGCACTCACCGCCCCAGAAGGCGGTCCCGCCGGGAGTTCCGCCTTCTCCCCAGCCGACTGCGCCACCTGCCGTGACCAGTTCGACCATTACCAACGACTGTGTCGCGTGGGTGCCAGTCGCATGAAAATGCGGTCGGCGAAGGGGCAAGTCGACGATCGTCGCCGTGACGGCGGCGATAGCATGATCCGGATGGACGGAGAACGGGGGTGCGCTCACCGCCGGAGGCGTGAGCTCTGTCACCAAAGTCATCTGAAATCTGTCTCCCCTGCGCCGAAGCGGGACGGATTGGGACCCACTTCCCGGCTGCCATTGAACCGGTTTGTCCGACGGCTCCGCTTGTTGGCCAATGTTGCCCCTGTTGTTCGATGAAGAAAAATACTAATGCAGGGTCCTCGCAATACGCGATCGGTATGGGAGAAAGTTTTGGAATTTCGCCAACTCCGCTATTTTGTGGCCGTCGCCGAGGAGGGCAACCTGACTGCGGCAGCGCGGAAGCTGCATGTGTCGCAGCCGCCTATCACCCGGCAGATCAAGCAGTTGGAGGACGAGCTCGGCGTAGAATTGCTTGTCCGATCGTCGAAGGGTGTCCAGGTCACAGAAGCGGGAAAGCTGTTCCTGGTCGAAGCGAAGCGCCTGCTCGACATCAGCCATGCCGCGATCGACAAGTCGAGGGCAGCGCAGGCCGGCGAACTCGGTCGTCTCGACATCGGATACTTCGGCGCAACAATCTATACGGTCGTGCCGCAGCTCGTACGCACCTTCATGACCGCCCGCCCCCATATCTCTGTCAAGATCCAAAGGGCGAGCAAGGACGAACAGATCGCCCGGCTCCGTGACGGCCAACTGGGCATCGGCTTTGCCCGATATTATTCCGTCGATCATGACCTCCAGACGATGCGGATTGGAGAAGAGCGGCTCTATCTTGCGGAGCGGCTCGATGCAGCTCAACCGCCGTCGCCAGTCGACGGATTGGAGAAAATCCACGGACGCTCATTGACTGTCTTTCCGCAGCTGGGTCGCCCGGGTTTCGCCGATGAAGTCCTGCGGTTTCTGATGACCGTGAATGTTCAGCCTGCGATGACGGATCCCGCCGAAGATGTGTTTGCAGCGCTTGCCATGGTGCTTGTCAGCGATTCACTCAGCATCGTTCCTGAATCGGTGGCCCGTCTTGCATGGCCCGGCATCCATTTCTCGCCGATCGATCATCCCGCCGCTGTATCGGCGATCAGCTGCGTTTTTCTTCGAGACGGCAGGCCGCCTGTCGTCGATGCGTTTCTCGCGAGCTTGACGGATAGCGATATCTCTTCGGTATAGCCGAGGCCCGGCAACAGTATTGGACCGCATGGCTGGCGCCCTTTAGCGTCGGGCGGGAACGGGCACGGGTAACCAGGGAAGAGCGATCTTTCCAGCAAGCTGGCGTGGCCGTCATCCACATTCGCGCCGGAGCCCGCCGAAGGGCGGCGCTTTCGCACCCGGATCCCTTACCACGAGGTCATCGCATGAAATTCCCGTTTGTTTACGAAGGTCAGCCCTATCGGGTCCTGTTCGGCCATGGGACGCTTGGCGAGGTACCCGCCGAAGCCGAACGACTGGGCTGCGGACGTATGCTCGTGCTCTCGACTCCCGACCAGCGGGCGGCGGCCGACGGGGTTGCCGCACTTCTTGGCGACCGATGCGCCGCCACCTATCACGACGCGCGAATGCATACGCCGGTCGAGGTGACTGCGGACGCCATGGCGGTGGTCGCAAAGCATCGTATCGACGGCCTTGTAGCTTTGGGCGGCGGGTCCGCGATCGGCCTGTCCAAGGCGATCGCACTTCGAACCGACCTCCCCCAAATCGCCATTCCCACGACCTATGCGGGATCGGAGATGACCCGGATCATCGGCCAGACCGAAGCGGGCGAAAAAACGACGCAGGTAACGGCAAAGGTTCTCCCCGAAACCGTGATATACGATGTCGATCTGACCCTGACATTGCCCCCGAAGCTTTCGGTCACCAGCGGTATCAATGCGATGGCGCACGCAGTCGAAGCCCTGTACGCGACCAACAGCAATCCGGTGGTGAAGCTGATGGCCGAGGCCGGTATCGCGGCCCTCTATCGCGGATTGCCGACCATCGCACAGTGGCCGGACGACAAGGACGCGCGCCGCGACGCGCTTTACGGCGCTTGGCTTTGCGCGATCTGCCTAGGTCAGACGAGCATGGCTCTTCACCACAAGCTCTGCCACGTCCTGGGAGGTTCGTTCGACCTCCCGCACGCCGAAACGCACACGATCGTTCTGCCGCACGCGCTGGCCTATAACGCACCCGCGGTGCGCGAGGCCGTTGGAGCGATCAAGCGCGCTCTTGGCGGAGACGGGATAGCGGGCCGCATCTACGACCTTGCCGAGCGGGCCGGGGCTCCGGTGGCATTGCGCGATCTAGGCATGGAAGAGAGCGATATCGACCGGGCCGTCGAGCTCGCTCTTGCGAACGCCTATGCGAATCCGCGCCCGCTCGAGCCGCATCTCCTGCGTCGCCTGATCGCAAATGCCTGGGCGGGCGTCCGGCCCGACCACGACACCTACACCGATTGAGGCGCTTCGCGGATTGAACAACCGGAACGATTGCATGAGATGTTCCGGACGGGAACGGATCGAGGTCCAGGCCGATTGATTTTCGCGGTTGGGCAGCAATAAATTTGATGAGATCGGCTTGCCCACGATACGGCCGAGGTATGGACGGACCGCCGATAAAGTATTTTCCCGAATCCGCCACGATCCATAGTCTTGCGGCTCAAAATGGGAAAATGCGGTTGTGGCGGCGCTACGACGCATAGGAGAGAGGTTTTATGAGCAATCGTTTGGAAGCAGTCGTGGCCGATATCGTCGAGGGCATCCGCGGCGCGCTGATGAAGCACGACGTGACCTTCGACGAGTATCGGCAGGGCATCGGCTACATCATGAAAACCGTCGAGGCCGGCGAGCTGCCGCTTATGATCGATGCCTTTCTGAACACCACCATTTGCCAGATCGAAAACCGCAACTTCGGCGGGAGCACGAGCACGCTCGAGGGCCCTTATTTCCTTGACGACGCGCCCTTCGTCGACGGCGCGCTGAAGAGCTATGAGGACGACCGCCACGAGCCGCTCCTGCTGCGCGGGCGCGTGCTCGATCTCGCCGGCGCGCCGGTCGCGGACGCCGTTGTCGACGTCTGGCACTCGACGCCCGACGGCCATTATGGCGGGTTCCACAATAATATTCCGCGCGATTTCTATCGCGGGAAGCTGCGCACCGATGCCACGGGTCATTATGAAGTACGCACCACCGTGCCCGTCGCCTATAAGATCCCCGACCAAGGTCCAGTCGGCGCATTGCTGGAAGCGATGGGCCGGCACAGCTGGCGTCCCGCGCATGTCCACTACAAGGTTCGCGCGCCCGGATTCCACACGCTGACCACTCAAGCCTATTTCGAGGGCGGCGAGTATGTGGACAGCGACTGCTGTGAAGGGGTTCATTCGGAACTGATCCATGCCGATATACGCGAGAGCGGCATCAAGATGATCGAGACCGACTTTGTGCTCGCTCCGGCCGTAGCACACGCCGCTGCCGCGGCCTGACGGGCGCGGATCATGTGCCATGGCCAAGCATCGGCGGCTTTACCGCCGCCAGGTAAAAGCGTTGCGATGAACGATGGCCTGCCGAGCCTCGCATTCGGCGACCAAGGAGATCGAACCAGGATCGCCATTTTGCCGGACATCTACGGCCCCGGCCCCTTCTACCAGCAACTGGCCACACACATGGCCGAGCGCGGCGCATTCGTACATTTGATGGATCCTTTCCATGATCTCGGTCCCTTGCCGGAGGTCACCCGCGAGGCGGCGTTCGCTCGCCGGCACCGCGTCAGTGATCGCACTTATGTCGACGCGTTTGAGCATTTCATCGGTGAGCAGCGCATCACAGGCGTTGCCGGCTTCTGCCTCGGCGGTCTTTATGTGTTCGAGCTCGCCCGGCGCGGAATTCCGGTGAGCCTGGTGAGCCTTTATGGATTTCCGCAAGGGCTGGCGAACGACGACCCACTACCCGTGCCGTTCGACTATCTCGAAGGCCTGCCGCATCGTCATGTTGCCCTGTTCGGCGATCAGGACCAATCGCAGTCACCCGAGAATTTCCTTCGACTGACGCAGATTGCCGAGCGCACGCCCGACTTCGGGCTCCACCTTTTTCCCGGCTCCGGTCACGGCTTTCTAGCAGACATCGGAAGCGACGACCCCTCGCTCGCGCAAAATGCGCGCGCTGCGCTCGAAATCCTCGAAGACATGCTGCTCGTCGGAGAAGCGAAAGAGAGAGTTTGAAGGCCGCGCCCGAAAACGCCCCTCCAGAAAACAAGCAAATAGGAGAATCCTAATGTTGTCCCACGCCGACAATATGAAAATGGGCTCTGTTGCAAAGATTGGCGGCAGTCAGAGGTAGGCTGTCGCTCTGCGCCGATCAGGCGGCTGCTGCGAAATGGTGGTTGAGCATGCCCATGGCCTCCGTCAGCGCCGAGGGCCCAATGCCAAAAGCTCTCTCCACAAGGCGCACCTCGCCCCTGATGCCGGGCTGCAGGCACCAGGGGCGAGCCTGTCCTTTGCGCAGGGCTCGCATGACTTCGAATCCCTTGATCGTGGCATAGGCCGTGGGGATCGATTTGAAACCGCGCACCGGCTTGATCAGTATCTTGAGCTTTCCGTGATCGGCCTCGATCACGTTATTGAGATACTTCACCTGCCGGTGGGCCGTCTCCCGGTCCAGCTTTCCTTCGCGCTTCAATTCGGTGATCGCTGCACCATAGCTCGGCGCTTTGTCGGTATTGAGCGTGGCAGGCTTTTCCCAGTGCTTCAGGCCTCGCAGGGCCTTGCCCAGGAACCGCTTCGCTGCCTTGGCGCTGCGGGTCGGCGACAGGTAGAAATCGATCGTGTCGCCCCGCTTGTCGACTGCCCGGTACAGGTAGGTCCACTTGCCCCGCACCTTGACGTAGGTTTCATCCAGGCGCCAGCTCGGATCAAAGCCACGCCGCCAGAACCAGCGCAGCCGCTTCTCCATCTCCGGGGCGTAGCACTGGACCCAGCGATAGATCGTCGTATGGTCGACCGAAATGCCGCGTTCCGCCAGCATTTCCTCAAGGTCGCGATAGCTGATCGGATAGCGACAATACCAGCGCACCGCCCACAGGATCACATCACCCTGGAAATGGCGCCACTTGAAATCCGTCATCGTTCCGTCCGTCCAATCTCCGCCAAGCATGCTCAAGCTTCACGATTTTTGCAACAGAGCCCGAAATCCTAACGCTCAGCGGGTCATGAGGCGAGCACCTCGATGATCGGGCAGTCCGGCACCATATCGCCGGAGCATTGCGCGGCGGTCTGGGTCAGCACTTTCTCGATGCGCCTGAGATCGGCGATCTTCGCGCGCACATCGGCCAGATGCCGCTCAGTGCGCTCCTTGACCTCTGCGCAGGTCTGCGCGCCGCCCTCGACGAGGGCAAGCAGGCCGCGTACTTCGTCGAGCGAAAAGCCGAGTTCGCGGCCGCGCAAGATGAAGCGCAGGCGGGATACGTGGTCCTCGCCATAAATGCGGTAGCCGGAGGCCGTGCGCGGCGGGTCCGGCATCATACCGATTTTCTCGTAATAGCGGATGGTTTCCAGATTGCAGCCCGTAAGCTTGGCCAAGTCAGCGCGCTGCATTCCCTTCCCGAAAACGTGATCGCTCATCGGTCCAAAAAACCTCTTGAGTCTGTAGTACCTACAGAGCGTAGCATGAAGTGGAATAGCAATCGAGAGGCGAGTCGCATGGATCGCGCTAATATGCAAATGCAGGTTCTTGAGCAGCCAAAGGCAACGGCGAGCCGCCGGCCAGGATGGTTCGCGGCGGGCGGTGTGGTCGGAGCGATCCTCGCCTCGACGTGCTGCATCGCGCCGCTTCTCTTGTTGATGCTCGGCGTTTCCGGCGCCTGGATGGGCAACCTCACGGCCCTTGAACCCTACAAGCCCTACGCCGCCGCCGTAGCGCTCGTCTTTATCGGGCTCGGATTCCGGCAGGTCTATTTCAAGCCGAAGGGGGCCTGCGCGGAAGATTCCTACTGCGCTCGGCCGCAAGCCTCGCGCATCACCAAGTCGGCGCTGTGGCTGGCCACGGTTCTGGTCCTCCTTGCCCTGACAATCAGCTGGTGGGCGCCGCTGTTCTACTGATCACGCTACCCCATAGGAGAAACCCATATGAAACGCCCCCTTCTCATCGCGCTCGGCGCGGCGGCCCTGGGCGCCGCCGGCCTTCTCTCGGCGCCGACGATTTCACCGCTCGCCGCGCAAGCTGCCCCCGCGCAAGCCGCCGCGGTCCAGAAGACAACGTTCAGCATCGAAAACATGACGTGCGCCATGTGCCCGGTGACAGTGACAAAGGCGATGAAAGGCGTCGCCGGAGTGAAGTCCGTCACTGTCGACTTCGCCGCCAAGACGGCGACGGTCATTTATGACCCGGCGACCGCCACCGTCGCAGCCATTGCCGCCGCGTCCACCAATGCCGGCTATCCGGCCCGCCCGGCGGGATGAGGACCGCAGCATGAAGGACGCAACGCTTCTGAAGACCGGCATCGCCGGCTCGCTCATTGCTGTGATCTGCTGCGCCACGCCTTTGCTGGTTGTCCTGCTCGGCGCGATCGGGTTGTCGGCCTGGCTGGGCTGGATCGATTATGTCCTCATGCCGGCGCTCGCCTTCTTTGTCGCGCTCACCGGCTATGGCCTCTGGCGCCGACAACGCGCCGCAGATTGCTGTGCGACTGAAACACAAACGAACAAGGAAAATAGCTGAACATGTCAGACTGCTGCACCACCGAAGGAAGCCGTAAGGGCGGCTACGACCTTGCCGTCATCGGCGCCGGATCGGCCGGATTCTCGGCCGCGATCACCGCCGCCGATCAGGGCGCCAATGTCGCGCTGATCGGCCACGGCACCATCGGCGGCACCTGCGTCAATGTCGGCTGCGTGCCGTCGAAGACGATGATCCGCGCGGCCGAGGCGCTGCATGGTGTGCGGGCCGCGCAACGCTTTCCCGGCCTGGTCGGGGAAGCAAGCGTGGCCAACTGGCCCGCGCTCGTCGCGGCCAAGGACGAGCTGGTCACCAGCTTGCGGCAGAAGAAATATATTGACCTGCTGCCCGAGTACAACGGCGTTGCCTATCTGGAAGGCGCGGCGCGTCTGAACGGGCAGGGCGTGATGGTGAATGGCGCCGCGATTTCAGCGGGCAAGATCATCATCGCGACCGGCACCTCGCCGGCCCTGCCGGACATTCCCGGCATTGAGGAGGTGCCTTATCTCACCAGCACGACTGCCCTGGAACTTGGCGCGCTACCGCGCTCATTGCTCGTCATCGGCGGCGGCTATATCGGCTGCGAACTGGCGCAGATGTTCGCGCGCGTCGGCGTGGCGGTGACGCTCATCACCCGCCGCCGCTTGCTGCCGGAGGCCGAGCCGGAAATCTCCGAGGCGCTGACCGGCTATCTCCGCGACGAGGGCATTACCGTCCGGACCGGACTAACTTATCGCGGAATCGCGCGCACGGCTGCCGGCGTCGAGCTGAGTATCACCACCGACGGCGCACAGCAGGTGATCGCCGCCGAGCAGGTGCTCGTAGCCACCGGACGGGCGCCGAATACCGATGGCCTCGGCCTTGTCGAAGCGGGCATCGCCCAAGCCGACAACGGCAGTGTGGTCGTGGACGACCGGATGCGCACCTCGAGACCGGATGTCTATGCGGCCGGCGACGTCACCGGTCGCGATCAGTTTGTCTATATGGGGTGACTACACGAAAGTGACGTATCTGCACGCTCTCATGACTGCCATCTGCGTTACAAGGCGAGTTTACGCGTCCGCTGGCCTTTGGGCTAGCGGTGAATTTGGCATGGCCGGAGTGCCGCGGGCTCCTGATCGACGACGATTGATCACGCTCTCATCCGCGGATTGATTACCGCAATACCCGTTTCCGTCGCTGGACCTTCCTCACTCTAAGCACGGGCATCGGACTTGCCTGCCCCAACGTACACCGAGGATTGCCCATCACAGTCGGGCGCCCGCGACACACCGGCCATGCCTATGTCGCCAAAGGCCAGAGCCCAAGCTCTACCCCTGGCGGGTCAGACCGCCACCACCGGTTGCACGCGACGGGCGATGTCCCAGGCGAAACCCACAAGTTCACGGGCGATCGCCGTGTTGACCTTGGGTTGCGGCTTGCCTGTCGCCGAGAGGCGGCGGAACCGCTGGCATAGCCGCACCTGAGCCTTCCAACCGATCGCCTGAATATCTTCGGGAAGATCCGCAACGCGATCCCGGTAACGTCGCTCTTCGCGGGCAGGAAGTCGATAGGTCCATCCCGCCTCGACCAGCATGGTGCGGGCATGAGCGTTTCCGGCGCGCGTGATCCGGCTACGCTGAACTCGCGCGCCACTCGAATATTCCGACGGGACCAGCCCGAGGTAAGCCATCAACTGCTTGGGGTTCTGAAACCTCGTCAAGTCGCCGACCTCCGCGACCAGGGTTGCCGCGACAATCAGGCGAACACCGCGAAGGGCTTGCAAACTGCGAACCAGCGGTGCGAACCGCCAGCCATCGACCGCTTCGACGAGCGCCGCCTCGAGGCGTGCAGTTCGTGCCTGCGCCTCCAGGACACGACGCTTGGCCTCCTCGAAAGCCAGTTGCTGATGCGCGAAATCGAAACGTTGCTCCGACAGCCAGCGCCAGTAGGTTTTGGTCCATGCCGACTTTCCGGAAAATCTGCGATCATGGCGAAGCAGGAAGCTGCGCACCGATTGCTTGGCAGCCGAAGTGTCTTCCTGCGCCGACCGCCGCGCACGGATGAGATCGCGGATTGCCTCATGAGCTTCATCCGGCACCCAGATCGGGGCCAGCTCTCCGGCGCGGAGCAGGCGCGCCAGCGTCATTGCATCGCGCCGATCGGTCTTGATCTGGTCACCAGGACGTCTCGGCATCATTGAGGGGGAAATGACAATGCAGGGTTGCCCCTGTCGGGTCAGAAGGCGCTGCAGGCCGTAGCCGCAAGGTCCCGCCTCGTAACAAAAATCAAGGGTGATGCCAGGTCCAGCCAGACGCTTGACCATACCGCGTACGGCATCGTCTTCATTCGGGATCGTGCCATGAAAGCGAACCTCGCCGCCGCGTTCGCCCTCCGCCACGGCCACCGCGATCGTCTCCTTGTGCACGTCCAGCCCGATGTACTTCAATCTCTTTGCCATCGATCATCTCCGTTGCTGACCCTCCGCAGGTGAAGCATCGCAGATCAAAGCCCTCATGGCTCAGGCAGTCATTGGGTCTAAGGGCGAACAAATCCGGTACGATGCCAGCAGATGCTATTCGCAGGCTTTCCTGCCCCTTTTATGTGGTGCCGCCCTACGGGCGCCGATATGGGAGGGCGGCAATCCGATTGACCAACGATCGAGGTAGAACCCTGCTCGCCAAATATGTGAGCTGGTTGCCCATCCCCGGTATGGCGAAGGATTGCCGATAAACCAGAGCGTGGACTGCATGGGCCGCGCACCGGTCAACGTCCATCAAACCCAACCTCCCCCACTTCAAATCGCTGAGGGCAGCCATGTCTGTGTCGATTCCACCGGGTGCAAAAGACCCAACACTCACTCCCGTCCCGGCAAGCTCCACGGAAAGCGCTCGCATGAGGGTGCTCACATAGGCTTTCGACGCGCCGTAGACCGCTTGGAAGGGCACGGATGTTTCGCCCTCCAGGCTCGACACGGCGATTACTGAGGATTCAAACGGCTGCTCCCTGAAAATCGCAATCAGGCGAGCCAGCAAATCCGTGAAACCGAGTATGTTTGTTTCAATTACCTCGGCATAAGTGTCGGCACGGCCTGCATCAAATGAACCAACGCTCGTCATTCCGGCAACCAACAAAGCGGCTGTTACTTGCAATTCTGCAACCTTAGCCGCGATTTTCTCCCTGCCCTCGATTTCACGTTGATCAGCCACTATAATCTCGCACGGCACATTGAACCGCTCGTCAATTTCGGTCTGTAGCTCCCGCAAGTTGTCGAGCCTTCGTCCAACAATCAGGGGCTTGGCCTGGTACGATGCCGCCAAGCGGAGGGCGGACGCTCTGCCCAAACCGGTCGAAGCCCCTGTGACCAGCACCCACGAGTTCTTGATCGCCAGCGGTTTCACGCGTTTTCCAGAGCCTTGTATAGGGCGGTTTTGCCGATCTTGAGCCGGGCCGCCGCCTCACGAACAGTGAGGCCCGCTGCGATATGCGCCCGCGCTTTACGTAGTTTGTCGGGGGTAACGACAGGCCGGCGACCACCCTTGTTGCCCCGCTCGCGTGCGGCCTTGAGGCCGGCATGAGTGCGTTCACGGATCAGGTCACGCTCGAATTGGGCCAGCGAGCCGAAGATGTTGAACACCAGCATGCCGCCCGAAGTGGTGGTGTCGATATTCTCGGTGAGTGAGCGGAACCCGATGCCGCGCGCCGCAAGCTCGCCGACCTTCTCGATCAGGTGGCTCATCGAGCGGCCGAGGCGGTCGAGTTTCCAGACCACCAGCGTGTCGCCGGGGCGCAAATAGGCGAGCGCTTCGGTTAGGCCAGGCCGATCGGCTTTTGCCCCGGATGCGTGATCGTCGAATATACGGTCGCACCCGGCAGTGTTCAGCGCGTCAAGCTGGAGCGACAGCTTCTGGTCTGCGGTCGAGACGCGCGCATAGCCGATCAGCGCCACATGATGCCCGATCCTGTCCGTTTTCCCGTCATTATGCGATCTTGTCCGAATCGCCGTTACAGGTCCAGAGTTAACGGACATATTCCTGTTGGCCGCCAGAGGACCGTCTGACGGACACGCAAAGCGAAGGAGATGATGCTTGGCGAGACGGCGACTGGTGAGCCTGGAAATCTGGGCGAGGCATTATGGCGCGCCGCTCGATGAGCGCGAGATCGCGCGTCATTATACGCTGACCAGCGACGACCTGGAAATTGTCGGCCGCCGTCGCGGCGATGCCACCCGGCTCGGCTATGCGATGCTCATGCTATATATGAGATGGCCTGGCCGTGCGCTGGAAGCGGGCGAAGTCCCGCCCGCTCCTGTGCTCGCCTATGTGGCGCAGCAACTCGGCGTCGCGCCGGCAGCCTTCGCGGATTATGGCCATCGGGACCAGACCCGTCGCGAGAATCTCGTCGAAATCCGACGATCGCACGGGTTCAGGATTTTTGACCGCAACGCTTTCCGTGAAGTTGTCGCCTTCTCGGTCCCAATCGCGCAGACCATCATACACCCCGGCCAGATGGCAGACGTCATCGTCGATGAACTCCGGCGCCTGCAGATCCTCCTGCCTTCTCCGTCGATTCTCGAAGCGGTGCTGCGGCGGGCGCGCCAGCAAGCCGAACAGCTTACCTATGAAGTGCTCACGAATGGCCTGCTGCCTGACACCCTTCAGGGCCTGGACGATTTGCTGGCCCGACGACCGGGGCAGGTCGCGACATGGCTATCCTGGATGCGCAATGCGCCACAATCGCCGGCAGCGCGCAACATCCTGCGCCTGATCGAACGGCTCGCCTATATCCGCGCGCTGGGCCTCGATCGCGCCCGTGCCGACATGATCCCGGCTTTGACTTTTGACAGGCTGGCGGACGAAGGCAGCCGCATCACACCCCAGCACCTTGGCGAACTCAATGCCCTGCGCCGCCATGCGACGCTGGCGGCAACCGGCATCCGGCTTGAGGAAAGCCTGACCGACGCCACCCTGACGATGTTCGACAAGCTGTTGGGCAGCATGGCGCGCCGCGCCGAGAACCGGACCCGCGACAAAGCCCTCAAGACGGTGCGCGAGTTGCAAGGCCACCTCCGGACGCTCACGGGGTCTTGCCGCCTCCTCATCGACGCGCGCAGCAAGGGCGTGGATTCTCTGGCGCAGATCGAGGCGCTGGACTGGCAGCACTTCGCCGTGGCCGTCGAGCAGGCCGAAGTGCTCGGGCGACCGGAAACCGTCGATCGCACCGCCGAATTGATCGAGCGGCATCGGACGGTGAAGCTCTTTGTCGGCGCTTTTCTCAACGCCTTCGAGTTTCGCGGCGCCGGCGCGGTTCAGGGGCTCCTGTCAGCGCTGGCCATCATCGCGGAGCTATATCGGACCGGCAAACGGCGCTTGCCTGATCGCGTGCCGCTACGCTTTGTGCCGCCCGCATGGCGCCCGTTCGTCCTGCGGGATGGCATCGTTGATCGTGCCGCTTATGAACTATGCGCCTTGTCGCAACTACGCGAGCGGTTGCGAGCCGGGGATATATGGGTCGCGGGAAGCCGGCAGTTTCGCGATTTCGACAGCTATCTCATACCGCCGGCGACCTTTGCGGCGCTGCGCGAGAAGGGGCCGTTGCCGCTCGCCATCGAAACGGATTTCGAGCGCCATATCGAGGAACGGCGCACCAGGCTCGACACGGCGATCGAGCAGGTAACGGTCCTTGCACGGCAAGGGGAGCTGCCCCAGGTTAAGCTTGACGAAAACGGTCTCATCATCTCGCCGCTGAAGGCGGCAACACCGCCCGCCACCGAGATTGCCCGTCGCGCCGCCTATGATCGACTGCCGCGCGTGAAGATCACCGATCTTCTGCTGGAGGTCGATGCCTGGACCGGGTTCAGCGAATGCTTCATCCATCGTCGTTCGGGCCGGGAAGCCGACGATCGCAATGCGCTGCTCACGGTCATCCTCGCCGATGGCATCAATCTCGGCCTCACACGCATGGCGGAAACCTGCCGGGGCGCAAGTCTGCGTCAGCTCGCCCATCTTCACGACTGGCACATCAGCGAAGCCGCCTATGGCGAAGCGTTGGGAAGGCTGATCGACGCCCATCGCGCCATGCCGCTCGCCGCGCTGTGGGGAGACGGCACCACTTCGTCGAGCGACGGACAGCAATTTCATGCCGGGGGCCGTGGGGCCGCGATCGGCGACATCAACGCGCGCAGCGGCAACGAACCAGGCGTTGCCTTCTACACCCATGTCTCGGATCGATATGACCCCTTCGCAAGTCGGGTGATCGCGGCGACCGCTGGCGAAGCGCCCTATGTGCTGGATGGCTTGCTGTATCACCAGACCGGCCTGACGATCGAGGAGCACTACACCGAT
Source organism: Sphingopyxis sp. DBS4 (assembly GCF_024628865.1). NCBI lineage: Bacteria > Pseudomonadati > Pseudomonadota > Alphaproteobacteria > Sphingomonadales > Sphingopyxidaceae > Sphingopyxis > Sphingopyxis sp. DBS4. The sequence continues at coordinate 45,834 of NZ_CP102385.1, read as the reverse complement.
ACGGGCGGGGCATCGGACCATGTGTTCGGCCTCATGCCCTTCTTCGGCTACCGCTTCGCGCCGCGCCTGCGCGACATCAAGGAGCGTCGTTTACACCTCCTTCCCGGCCAAGAATCCGGCCCCTTGCTTGCCGGCATGACGGCCGAACCGATCGCATTGGGTCATGTCGCGGCGCATTGGGACGAACTGCTGCGGTTCGCCACGTCGATCCGCACCGGCACCGTCACTGCTTCGGCAATGCTGCGCCGCTTGTCCGCCTATCCGCGACAGAACGGACTGGCCCTCGCACTACGCGAGCTGGGCCGCCTCGAACGCTCCATTTTCATGCTCGACTGGCTGCGCGACATCGACCTGCGCCGGCGCACCCAGGCGGGCCTCAACAAAGGCGAAGCCCGCAACGCGCTCGCCCGCGCGCTCTTCTTCAACCAGCTCGGCGAACTGCGCGATCGTCGGTTCGAGAACCAGACCTATCGCGCCTCCGGCCTCAACCTGCTCGTCGCCGCCATCATCTTGTGGAACACTCGCTATCTCGAAATGGCGCTGGCGGACATCGGCACAGCCGACGAAATCGCACGTCACATCGCGCCATTGGGCTGGGAGCATATCTCGCTGACCGGTGACTATAGCTGGAATGTTGAAGATCAACCCGATCCGGACGCCTTGCGACCGCTGCGCGCCGTCAACTCCCTACTTGCCGCGTGACGTTCGCTATCCGTTCGCCCTTTCCGTGCAGATACGTCACTTTCGTGTAGTCACCCCTACGAGATGCTGGCCGCCCGCTATGCGGCGAATGGGGCGTTGATCGACCATTTCGGCCTGCTCGACGGGATCAGCCAGCCCAGGCTAGCCCGCGGACCTGCTGAGGGGTCGCACGGCCGCGACCGGGTGCGTCTCGGGGAGATTGTGACAGGCTATGCCAACGACCGGGGCGACGCTGCCCCGGGACGGTATGCAAGCGATACGGGCGCCTATCGCTGGCGCGCGAAACACCGCAAGACAGCGCAGCGGCTGCAGTTCAACGGCAGCTACCTCGCCATTCGCAAGCTTGAACAGCGGACCGAGACGTTCGAGACGTTCATTGCTGCGGAGACGGCGCGCATCAACAGAGATCATCCGACGCTCGCGCGCGCCATGACGGCTGAGCGATTGCAGGCGCTGATGATCGGGCGCTATCCCGACGGCCGACCGCTTGTCGCGACCGCCGACGGCAGCCTCAACGATTTCGACTATGCGCAGGACACAAAAGGCGAGGCCTGTCCCTTCGCGTCGCATGTCCGGCGCGCCAACCCGCGCGACACCTTCCTCGACCGACCGGCACCGCGGATCCTGCGGCGCGGCATGACTTTCGACCAGCGCGACGAAGAGACGGGCGAGGGCGCGAGGGGCCTGATGTTCATGGCTTATGGCGCGAGCCTCGCCGAACAATATGAAACCATCCAGCGCTGGATCAACGGTGGCAACAGCAGCTTCGTCGTTTCGGGTCATAATGACCCGCTGCTAGGCATCGCGCCGAAGACCGGCACGCTCTATCCGGCGACGCGCACGTTCCGCTTCGTGGAGCAGGACCAGGTCATTCGCGTGGCGATGCCCGAGCCCTTCGTCGCACTGCACTGGGGGCTCTATCTGTTCGTCCCCTCGCGCACCGCGCTCGGCGAACTCACAAAGCTGCGCGGCGACTATCATCCGATGGACGAAGTGCTCGAAGCGAGCGGCAAGACGGTGATCGACCGCCTTGAGATGCTCGACGACGCCATGCAGGGAAAGGAATGGAAGCGGCTGCTCGAAGACTTCGGGGCGAAGGACCCTGCCGAGCGCAACATCTCGCCCGACATGTGGGCGGCCATCCGCTGGTATCGGGGCGGCGCGATCAAGATCGAAGGTGGCACGCCCTTGGTTCACGACTGGAACAATGAACCCGACCGCAAGAGGCAACCAATCATCCTGACCGCTTCCTACCGGCATGTCATGCGTACCCTTGCGGATTGGCGGTATTTCACCACCGAAGAGCAGCTTCGTCGGATCGAGACCAACAGCGGGCCGATTTATGTGACGCAGCAGCCCGACAATCGTTACCGCGCAATCGTGCCAGCCCGACCCTATCATTATCGAAAGGATGCTGAGGCCACCAACGCGATCCTCATGGCCTATGACGAGGAAGCGGGGTACACGGCGGGCTATGCTGCGGGGAGGGCCGTTCTCGACCGCGCTCAGGCCGCCGTCGGCGCGCTTAGTCATTATAAGATCGAGCTGCGCCGCCAATATCTGCTCCCCGCGCTCGGCGAGTTGTGCCGGGCTTGGTACGGCTTGCCCGACGGCATCCATATGCACGGGGGTGGCTGGCTATGGGAGCCGCCCGCCAAACGCACACCGCCGGGGCCTCGTTGCCCGGGCGATTTTCTTTCCCCCTCGCGCAACGCTTTTTATCCGCGGCCAAGCGATACCGTGGCCTTCTTCGCCGACGCGCATGGCAAGGCGGTCCTCGATGCCGCCCGTGCGTTCGTCAAGGCGCATCGCCCCACCAAAGGGTGCGGCACTGGGACGATTGCGGCGGAGATGTTCAATGCGATCCCGACCGACGACGAACTTCTTGCCCGAAATCTGATCGGCACGATGATCGGGGCGATCCCGCCGATGGACGGCAATCTGCGCGGCGTCTTGCTCGAATGGCTGACCGAGCGGACCTTGTGGCGCCATCAGGCGGCGCTGCGGCGGGCGTTCGGCGACGGCCGCGCCGACAGCGAATTCACTTTGGCCCGCGACGTGCTCTTCCGCCCCATTTCGCAGGCGATGTGCAAGCGCCCGGCGCCCGACCTCTTGTACCGCACGGTGACGAACCCCGATTCCCATCCCGTCTTTTTCAAGGCCCGCGACAAAGAAGGCGAGAATAGGATAGCCGCGAACGAACGGGACCTGGTGGTCGTCAGCCTCGTATCCGCCTCGCAGGAGTCGCTGCGGCCGAAGCGTGGCGCTGATGGCACCTTGAAAACGCCCGACGGCGACGTGTCGATCGTCTTCGGGGGGCGGCGGCGCGGGCCCTATGATCCGCAGATACGGAACATAAACAATCCCGTCCACGCCTGCCCCGCGCGCGAGATGGCGCTCGGCGCGATCATGGGTATCATGGCCGCGCTGCTCGATGCCGGGCGGATTCAGGCCTTGCCGGCCTCGCTGATCGTACGGGTCAGCGACTGGTAGCGAGCGAGGTTTGCGCGCGCGCCGAGCGACGCAGCGCCCATCGCCTCGAATGCGGTTGCGGCGCCGCGGGCCAGCGACGCCGCCCGATCGTCATCGCCGCGTCGGGCGGCGAGTTGCGCTCCGACCTGATCGGTCATCGCCGCTTCCCGCGCCGAGTGGCGGATCGCGGCCGAACGGTAAGCTCGGGCTAGGTAGCGGTCGGCGCGGGACCGGTCGGCATGGCGCTCCGCGAGCAAAGCAATCGCGCGATAGGCGGCCGCCTCGCCAAGCCGGTCGCCGCCCTTGCGGACCCGCGCGATCGCCCGCGCCGCATAATGACGTGCGCGCACCGGCTCGCCCGTGGCTTCCATGATTTCGGCGAGCCAGCCATAGACGAGCGAGGTCCGTTGCTGGCTCGCATCAACCGCGAACCAGTCAGCGGCATCGACTAGGCACCCGGACGCCCCGGGGTCGCCCGTGATCTGCCAGCGCGCGAAGGCGGCGAGCGCGCCGGCCATCATCGCCTGATAGGGGGCGTGGACTCCCTCGCAGGCGGCGGCGCATTCCAGGGCCCGTGCGAGCGCCTCGTCCCACCGTCCCTGCATCAGGCTCACCGCGGCCATCTGGGTCAAGCACGAGGTCCGAATTGACGGGGCGGCGGCGTCGAGCAGCGCTTGCGCTTCGCACTGGTATTGGTGTGCGGACACAAAGTCCCCCTGATCCGCCTTGAGGAAGCCGCGGCATGACAGGCCGTACGCGAGGGCCTCGCGATCATTCCGGCCTGTGCCTGCCTGCATGAGCGGAAGGACGCGCTCAAAGATCGCGTCCGCCCTCGCATATTGCCCCGCGGCCAGCAGCGACTGCGCGAGCTTGAGTTCGATCTGCGGGATCATCCGCGTCTCGTCGTGCGTGCGCGCGAGCGCTAACGCCTCCTCCAGGTCGGCAGCCGACTGCTGCCCGTTGCCGAGCCCATAGGCGATCGCGCCGATCCAATATTTGCTCCGCACGAGTGCTGCCGAATGCCCCAGAGCTGCCATGCGGATCACCATGTTGCTGAGCACCGGGACCTGCTCGGGCGATGGGTCCGTGATGCAGGCGAGGCCATATTTGTTCACCAGCTTCCAGATTAAGGTGGCGGTGTCATCGTCGCCGGGCATTGTTGCCAGCCCCTCGAAGGCAGCACGATAATGGCCCTGTGCCCGGTCTACCGCGCCCGCCGCAAGCGCGGCATCCCCCGCCGCGACGGCATGGGGAATAGCCGCCGCAAGATCGCCGCTTGCGGCACAATGATAGGCGAGGGCGTCGATATGCGCTGAGGGGCCGCCTGCCTCACCCTCGGCTTTCAACGCCTCGACGACAGCACGGTGCAAGGCCATGCGCTCGTCGAGCCCGATCGTGCGATAGATGGCGTCGCGCGCAATGCCATGCTTGAAGCGCAGGGTGCCTGGGATGTCGCCCGGGTAGAGAAAATCCGCTTCCGCCAGTGCGGCCACCGCGGGATCGTCCGCCGGCACGCCGGCGATGGCCGTGAAAAGCCAAGCCGGGACCGCGTGACCAATGATCGCGGCAACGCGCACGAGCGCAGCCTGCTCGGGCGGGAGCTTGGCGAAGCGGGCTTGGATCAGCATGTCAAGCCAGGCGTTCGGTGCCGGACGCGCCCGCTTCCTCCCGCCCAACCGCGAGGCGTGGCAGAGCTCTTCCAGGAACAGCGGATTGCCGCCCGACTCCCGGCACGCCTCGGTCGCGAGGAACGGATTGGGGCTCGAGAGCAGGGAGGCCGCTGCCGTCCGCGCTTCGTCGTCGGAGAGTGGTTCGAGGAAAATGATTTCGCTCGGCGGCAGATTTTCGAAACGGAGCGACCCATCGCGTGACACCAGCACGACCCGCACGCGCGGGCCCAGTTCTGGGAGCAGCGCATCGAGAAGCTTCCTGCTTGCTCCGTCCGCCCATTGCCAGTCGTCGATCGCAAGGACGCAGGGGCTAAGGGCGGCCGCATCGATCAGTGCGCTCATCGCCCGAGCGATCTGCTGCGGCTCGTGCGCCGCGCCGATATCGCCGCTTGTAAGGGCCACGATGCCGGGGGGGATCGAACCGTCATTGGCCGCGATGATCGACTGTGCGAGCTGGACGAAGGGCTGGAGCGGGCGCGCGCCTAGATAGCTTTCGCAAAATCCGCGATACACGGCGATGCCGGCGGCAGCGGCCTGTGCGAGAAATTCGCCGAGCAGCCGGGTCTTGCCGATTCCGGGCGGACCGGCGATCAGCGCCGGGCCGCGCGGGCGCCCCGGATCGGCTTGCCAGGCATGGAGCCGCGCGAGAGCGACCTCGCGGCCCACAAAAGGCGTCAGCCCAAGGCGGGTGCGCGCGGCGAAGCGCGTCGCGGGCGCCTCGCGGCCATGCACGGCAAGCGCCGGGATCCCCGAGGCTTTTCCGGCGACTTCGACCGCGCGGACGGGACCGGTATGAAAGAAGTGGCGGTCAGCCCCGAGCGTCGCGGCGCTGACGATGATCTCGCCGGGTTTGGCGGCGTCGCTCAGACGCGCCGCTACATTGGTCGTATCGCCCAGCACTTCGAAGCGTCCGCGTGCCATATCGCCCTCACGCAGGAGCACGAGCCCGGCATGGATGCCGCTGTGGAGCCGGATGCGATGCGCCCCGGCGCGGGGAGCGGGCAAGGCGTCGACCGCCACATGAATGTCGATCGCCGCCTCAGTGGCTCGGCGTCCGGTGTCTTCATGGCTTTCGGGATAACCGAAGACGCATAAGGCACCGTCGCCGTCGATGCGCGCGATCTCGCCGCCGTGCCGTGCGACGGCGTCGGCGAATATGGTGCGCAGCGACTGAAGAAGCGCCGCATAATGCTCGGGCTCCATCGCGGCTGCAATGCCGGTCGAATTGCACAGATCCGAGAAAAGGATCGCCAGATAGCGACGCTGGCTACCGATGCCGCCCTTCCGAGGCCCCGCCGCAACGGTCAGGATCTTATCCGCGCATAGAGAGCGTAAAGCTTGGCGACCGACAATATTTCGGTCTGGCGTCCAGTCTGCCGGACGATGCCTTCCTGTGCGAGTTGATTGAGTTCGCGCGTGACCGCTTCGCGGTGCGTTCCGAGGCGCGAGGCGATTTCGGCATGAGTGGGCATGGGCCGGATGATCGCCTGATCGCCCTCTCCCCCGGCTTCGGCGGCGAGACGGAGAAGCTCGCGCTGCACGCGTCCGGCGATCGGAAGCGTGGCGAGCTCGGTCGTTCTTTCCGTGAGATCGCGGACTCGCGCGGCGAGCTGCCGAGTCATCCAAAGCCCGGCCTGCGGTACTTCGCCGAGAAAGCGTATGAAATCCTCGGCGCGCTGGCAGGCCAGCACCGCCTCCTCGAGCGCGGCGACGCTTGCCGATCGCAAGCCACCGTCGATTGCTGCCAACTCGCCGACGACCGCGCCCGGACCGATATCGCGCAACAATATCTCGCGGCCGTTCGCGGCCGAAAGCGAAATGCGCAACTTGCCGGAACGAACGAGATAGACATCGGTAGAATCGGCGCCTTCGGCGATCACGATCTGACTCTTGCGGACTTTGAGGTTTCGCGCGCGTGCGAGAAACGCCTCGCGCAGGTCTGGTGGCAGAAGAGTATCGCCCACCGGAGCCATCGCCGTCCTGATATCCGCCATTGCGCCACCCCTTGCCGAAACCGTGCCGCAAAGTGCGATTTCTTACAACTTTCTTGTGCGTCCCGCCACCGCCTTCGGGCTTTCTGGGCGGTAGGACCGACCGGGTAGATTGAGGTCGGTGGGCAAGGGGGCGTGGCATGAGCAGGCAGTTTTCCGGCGACCCCGAAACCATCTGGATCGGCCAGCCGGGGAGCGACCGCACCATGGCCCTCCTCCAGAATTTCTGGTTCATCGATCGGAGCGGCAAGCGGTGGGACGCGCCCAAGGCGACGATCATCGACGGCGCTTCCATTCCTCGTGCGCTCTGGTCGCTCGTGGGATCGCCCTATACTGGCGACTATCGTCGCGCGTCGATCGTCCATGACGTCGCCTGCAACAATGACGAGGGCGACCTGCACGCCCGCCGCGCGGCCGACCGCATGTTCTTCGAGGCCTGCCGCGCGGGGGGCTGCTCGGTCTGGGAAGCCACGATCCTTTATGTCGGCGTCCGGATCGGCGCCTGGTGGAGCGAGGTGGCCGGCGTCGAAGCCGTCGCCATCCGCACCGCACCCGCGCCTGGGGACGCGGAGCTGCAACGCGATTTTCAGAGCGTCAGCGAAGACGTCCTGCGGCAGGGAATAAGCGATGAGGCGGCCGATGTCGAAGCCCGCACCGATGCCGCGCTCGCGGGACATGTCGCCCGCCAGCGCGCTCTGGCGGGGGCGGCGCTGACCGGAATCGGTCCCGCCCTCGCCTGAACCATCCAGAGCAATCGACAACAACAGCCAAACAGGAGCCGGAAAATGGATTACTCTTACAAGGTTGACGGAAAGACCGTGACGCTCGACCTAGATCCCAGTGTCGTGGCTGTTCATTTCAAGCCCGGCCCAAAGAGCTTCCGCGCTGCGGCGATCGATGCGGCGGGTGTTGGGCCATTCACGCAGCGTTTCGAGGTGCCCGGCGAGGAGCTCACGCTTGTCCCCAGCGCCGAAGTGACCGTCACCGCGATCCCACCCACAAGCCGGATGGCCGCCGGCGCGATGGCGTCGCTCAACGCGCAGCCCGGCGTCGGCCACGCGCTTCCCGTTTTCCGGATGGCCGGCAATCAGGTCGTCACGACCGACCGGGTCATCGTCGGCACGACCTCCAGCGCGGTCGGCGAGCGCCTGGCCGAGAAGCATGGCCTGGAGATACTGAGCCTCGAAGACGATCGCCTTCTCGCGCGTGTTGCGGAAGGCGTGAACCCTTTCGCGATCATCGAGGCGATCGGTGCTGAGCAGGGCGTTCGCTTTGCCGAGCCGGATTTCGTGACGATCGGTCGCCACGTCCCCAAGCGGATTGCCTCCAGTGCCGTCCCGCTCCTCAGCGATCCTCTTCTTCCGAGACAATATGCCATGGCGCTGGTGCGCGCCACCGATGCCTGGGCCACCCAGTCCGGCGACCGGGAGGTAGTGGTCGCGATCCTCGACGAAGGCGTGCAAAGTGCACATCCCGACCTCAAATCGGCCCTGATCGGCGCGTTCGACGCGACCCAAGGCGATTCCGATCAGGAGCCTAATCGCTGGGACGGTCATGGCACCGCATGTGCGGGCCTGGCGTTGGCGACGGGCGGCAATGGCGTCGGCATCCGCGGCGTCGCCGCAGGCGTGTCGTTGCTCGCCGTCCGCATTGCCTATTCGGAGCGGCCCGACGGGCCCTGGGTGACCACCAATAGTAAGATACGCGACGGCATTCGCTGGGCCTGGCAGAATGGCGCGGATATTCTGAGCAACAGCTGGGGCGGGGGCGCACCGTCAAGCGACATTTCCGGCGAGTTCGACAAGGCGCGCTCCCAAGGCCGGGACGGTCTCGGCTGCGTCGTGGTGATCGCCGCGGGCAACAGCTTTGGCGACGTGACCTTCCCGGCGAACTTGCCCGATGTCCTGACCGTATCGGCGAGCAACGAATATGACGAAGCGAAAACCCCTACGAGCAAGGATGGCGAGACTTGGTGGGGAACCTGCTACGGACCCGAGATCGACGTCGCCGCGCCCGGCGTCCATAATATGACGACCGATATCAGCGCAGGCGACGGCTATGCCCCCGACGACTATACACCCAATTTCAATGGCACCTCGTCGGCGACCCCTATCGTGGCTGGAGCCTGCGCGCTCGTGATCTCGGCGAACCGCAAATTGTCCGGGGCTGATGTTGCGCAAATCATCACCGATACAGCTGCGAAGGTCGGTCCCTATCCGTATCCCGGTGGTAGGAATGATTTCTTCGGGGCGGGCCGGCTCGACGTATTTGCTGCGGTAACTGCGGCGCGGCGAACGCCCGGGGCTTCCGGCTCGAAGCCGAGGAAGCCCTTTGGTGAGGGGGAGGCCGAAGCGCTTGTGCTCGCGGCCGCAAAGAAGAGAACCGGGCTCGATGTCGGCCTTTCCGACAAGGTATCGGAGGAGTTTACCGACGCATATCAGGTGCGCTTGCTGATGGGCGCCATCCAAGACCTGCTGATCAACGCTTATGGGATTTGGATCAATCTGGCGAGCGGGCCAGACAGCGAGATGACAGCGATCGGCAAGTTTAGCTATCGTGCGCTGGCGAATGAAGTGTTTCAGAAGGCCGCGGCGCAATGAGGTCAATGCGCCCCGCGAGCAAGGCTGCCGCAGTCCTCGGGAGTCTACTAGCGACCGTCGCGGCAACGCCTGCGGCTGCGCAGAACGCCGACACGGAGCTAGTCGAAAAGCTCGCGCCCGAGATCGCCAAGAGCTGCCGACGAGATCCCGCGACGATGTTCGGCTGGATCGCTGCAGGCGATCTCGGCAGAGCGATCTTCGCTTCGAAGACGGTGCCGCTCAGCTTCGAATATGGCTGGAGTCGGAACGGCGGACAGTTGATCGCCGAAAAGGCATTCGGTCCGGATCTGGGTGACAATGAAGATTCGCTTCTTAAGCTTCGCAGGCTCGCCCAAACTTGGACCAATCCGGACGATGCCGCCGCGGCGAACAACTTGCCGCTCGCCGCAGGCGGGGTCGAAGTGCTGGACCGGCGCGGATGGCCCGTTTCGGCGAACAGCGCTCGGCAGGCCTTGGCGGCCATACTCGATGGCGACGACGGGGACTTTCGTTTTCGTTGCTTGCCGCCCGCGCTCGGCACGGGCGATCCTCCCGCGCAGCCAGCGTCGGCGCAAAAGTTGCGCGCACCGCTGATCCTTCTAACCAGGTCGCCGGGCGATCTGGCGAAGGCCCAGCTGGCCGACCGTCCTTATGCCGAGATTGCTTATGTCAACGACCGCGACGCGAAGAAGGACAGTCTCTCCCTTTACGCCACCGTCGGCCTGTCCTGGCCCGATATCGTGCTGCGCAGCCCTAGGGATTCGGCGGCCACCGGAAACAGCATAGTACGGCTTGCGCCGACGCTCTTCGCCCAGCTTGAGCGAGAGGAATCGGGTCCATCCGAGGCGGGCGACGTCAACAATCTGAACTTCGGCCTCCAGCTCGCGGGATTCCTGCAGACGCGCTCGCCGGCTGTCGAAGGCCGGGATAGCCGCACCTCGACCCACGCCTTGGCGCTCGATGCGCGCTATTTGACCGATACGCGTTTGGATTCGAACGGATGGGCGGTTGCCGCGCGGTTTACGCCGGACATCCCCTTGCCCGGCAATCATATTGCTTGGACAATTCCGGAGACATTTCTGAAATTTCGCTGGCGCTTGACGGGCGTAGCTGACCATATCTCGATCAGTGATCCTGGGAAAAAAGCCGAGCTGGTCGGCGCTCCGGAATATACACGGCTTGGATTCGATCTGTCCGGCCTCCTCAAATATCCGCTTGGCGAGGGCAGCGATCAGTCCATCAGCCTCGGCCTTGACTATGCGCTGCGCCAGCGGCTCGGCCACGGGCGCGGTAACGTGCAGTTGCTGTCAGCCCGCCTCTTGTTCAACCCCGTGGCCAACCTCTCGTTTGGTATCGCATATGACCGCGGCGAGAATCTCGATACGCTCGAACATGGCGACACGGTGAAGCTTACCCTTGGATTGCGGCGCTAAGCTTTGGATGCGAAACGGTGGGACATCGGCTCGACTGCCGAGACTTCGCCCTTGCCGCATATTAAGACTGTACCCATGTGACTTCTGCCTTTCAGGCATCCTCTCCCAAAACCTTCACGGGCCGGCGTAAGTCGGCCCTTTTTTGTCCGCGAGAATAATGCTCGCGCCGCACCATTGGTGAAGGACGTAAATTAGATCCAGATTAGACAATGTTTTGAGATGCCTATTCTCGTTGGGCGAAAGAATGATACATGCGGGAAGCAAAGGCTGAGCAAGTAACCGACGGCACGCGATTCCGGTTCCTGTGGCTGATGCTGGGCTTACGGGGGATGCATGTCAGCGACGGGTGAGGCGAGTGAGATATTACAAGGGGACATCGCGGAGGACAGCGAATCGCCGCCGGCACTTGATCCCTCGCTGACCTGTTTCATTCTTCTGGCCAAATTCCTCGGGACGCCGGCTGATCCCGCGCAAATGATCCATGATCGCGGGCGCGGCGATGAGCCGTGGGGCGTTGAAGACTTTGCGCGCATTTCGAAACGGCTAGGCCTGATTGCGAAGATCCGCAGCGCGCGCCTCGACGAACTCGTCAAACTTCCGCTCCCGGCTCTTGCCGAGTCCCGATCGCAAGAGTGCGTAATTCTTCTCAAGATCGAGGATGCGAGCCTTAAGCCCCGCTATCTAGTCCAGCGTGGCAACGCAGAGCGTCCTGAGATCTGGACGGCCGAGGAGGGTGCCGAGCGCTTCACGGGACGGTTGCTGCTTCTCACCTCTCGCGAGGCGATGGCCGGCGACAAACGCCCGTTCAACATCGCGTGGTTCATCCCCGCCCTCGTCAAATACAGGAAGCCGCTTCGCGACGTCCTGATCGGTTCCTTCTTTCTCCAACTGATGGGTCTGATCTCTCCGATCTTTTTCCAGCTCGTGATCGACAAGGTGCTTGTCCATCAGTCGATGACCACGCTTGACGTTCTCGCCTTCGGTCTGACGGTCATCCTGCTCTTCGAGACCTTGATGTCGGGCTTACGCAACTGGCTGTTCTCGCATACGACTAATCGGGTCGACAGCGAACTGTCGTCGAAGATGTTTCGCCATCTGCTCAACCTGCCACTCGGCTATTTCGAGTCTCGACGCGTCGGCGATAGCGTCGCGCGCGTCCGCGAGCTCGAGAATATACGTCAATTCCTGACATCGAACGCGGTGACGGTGGTGATCGACCTGTTCTTCACGATCGTCTTCTTCGCGGTCATGTTTTTGTATTCTCCGTTCCTGACGCTGATCGTGCTGCTTTCGATCCCCTGTTATGTCGCGATCTCGATGACCATCTCGCCGACGTTGCGCACGCTGCTGGAAGAAAAATTCCGTCGGGGAGCCGAGAACCAGTCTTTCCTGGTCGAAAGCGTGACCGGCATCGGAACCTTGAAATCGATGGCGGTCGAACCGCAGATGCGCGATCGCTGGGAGAAACTCTTCTCAGGCTATACGACCACCGGCTTCGATGTCGCCAAGCTCGCGAACACCGGCAGCCACCTCATCCAGGTGGTTTCGAAGCTGACAACTGTCGCGATCCTCTATTTCGGCGCAAAGGCAGTGATCGCCGGCGATCTGTCGGTCGGCTCGCTCGTCGCCTTCAACATGCTGTCGGGCCGGGTTGCGGCTCCGATCCTTCGCCTCTCGCAGCTCTGGCAGGATTTTCAACAGGTCCGCATCTCGGTCGATCGCCTTGCCGATGTTTTGAACACCCCTGCTGAACCCGAATATAATCCCAATCGCGCCAGCCTGCCGCCGATCCGGGGCGATGTGACCTTTGACCAAGTGCGGTTCCGCTATCGTCCCGACATGCCCGAGACGCTTCGAGGGGTGACACTTGAGCTTAAGGCCGGCGAGATGCTTGGTATCGTTGGGCCGTCAGGATCAGGCAAGTCGACGCTGACCAAGCTCGTGCAACGCCTGTATATTCCCGAACAGGGCCGAGTATTGGTCGATGGCGTCGACCTCGCACTCGTTGATCCGCCGTGGCTCAGGCGCCAGATCGGCGTCGTGCTTCAGGAGAATATCCTCTTCAACCGCACGGTGCGCGAGAATATCGCGCTCGGCGACCCGACGCGGCCGATGGAGAGTGTGATGGCGGCGGCGCAGCTTGCCGGCGCCCACGAGTTCATCCTGCAGATGAACCATGGCTATGATACGGTCATCGAGGAGCGCGGGAGCAATCTGTCGGGCGGTCAGCGCCAGCGTCTCGCGATCGCGCGTGCGCTCGTGAACGATCCGCGTATCCTGATCTTCGATGAGGCGACCTCGGCGCTCGACGCCGAGAGCGAGGAAATTATCCAGCATAATCTGGCGAGCATCGCCAAGGGGCGGACCGTGATCATTATCGCGCACCGCCTGTCAGCGGTGCGCCAGTGCGATCGCATTATCACGGTCGAGGCCGGCGAGGTCACCGAGCAGGGAAGTCATGAGGATTTGCTCCGCGCGGGCGGGCGCTATGCCCAGCTCTATACCAAGCAAATGGGAGTGAGCGCGTCATGAGCTTCGGCGAGCGAATGAGCGAACGCTTTCCGGCGCTCGCGCACCACTGGGCGATCCTGAAAGCGAGCTGGCGGATGCAGGATGAAGCGGACGCGGTCGCCAAGCCGCGCACAGACCATGAATTTCTTCCGGCTGCCCTCGAGATTGTCGAAAGGCCGCCGAGCCCCGGTTGGCGGTGGCTCATGCTGTCGCTTTGCGGCCTGTTCGTCATCGGCCTTGCCTGGTCCGTCATCGGAAAGGTCGATGTCATCGCAACCGCGAGCGGCAAGGTTGTGCCGTCGGGCAATGTGAAGATCATTCAGCCGATCGAGATCGGCTATGTCCGCGCGATCCATGTGAAGAACGGCCAGCATGTGAAGGCGGGCGACCTGCTGATCGAGCTCGATCCGACGCTCGCCGGTGCGGAGGCAGCGCAGGCATCGACGAACATGCTGACGTCAGAAGTTGTCGCCGCGCGCAACGCCGCGTTGTTGGCCCATGTCGATGGCCGCGCCGCGCGCTTCGTGGCGCCGCGTGGGACGTCGGCCGAAGTTGCACAGACGCAGGCTGCGTTTGTTCGCACCGCGATCGCAGAATATGAAGGCGAACGAGCGAGCCTCGTCCAGCAACGCGCGCAGCACAGCGCGGAGCTCACGGGCGCACTGGCCGAGGTTGCGAAACTCGAAAAAACGCTGCCGATCGTCGAGAAGCAATTGGCGGCGCGCGAGGAACTGGCGGAGAAGGGATATTTCTCCAAAATCCGCCTGCTCGAATATGAGCAGCTCAAGGTGGAGCACGAACAAAATATCGCCGTGCAACGGGCGCGGGCGGAACAGGCTGGCGCGGCGATCCGCGATATCGACGCTCAGCTTGTGCGGCTGCGCGGTACTTTCGGCAAGTCAGCAGTCGCCGAGCTATCCGAGAGCCAGGAAAAGCTCGGCATCGCGCGTGAAGAGGTGACCAAGGCCGAGCGGCGAACAGCCTTCCAGCAACTGCGTGCGCCGGTGTCGGGGACGGTGCAACAACTTGTCGTCAACACGGTTGGTGGGGTGGTCCAGCCGGCGCAGCCGCTGATGATCATCGTCCCGGACAATGCCGAGGCGGTGGTTGAGGCGCATATTCTGAACCGCGACATCGGCTTTATCCGCGAAGGACAGAAAGTGCGTGTGAAGCTCGAGGCATTTCCCTTCACCGACTATGGCATTGTACCGGGCGTGGTCGAAAGCATCAGCCGCGATGCCGTCGAACTGCCGGCGCAACGTGCGAGCCAGAATGGCGAGGGGGAGGGGAGTGCCCCTCCGTCTCCCCAAGGACTTGTTTATTCGGCGCGTATTCGGCTGCTCAAACGGACGATCCGGGTGGCTGGCCGCGATCAGATCATCGGGCCCGGCCTCGCGGTGCAGGCGGAGATCAAAACGGGTGAGCGGCGGATCATCCAGTATCTGCTATCCCCAATCGCCCAGACCTTGGACGAGGCGGGCCGCGAGCGATAGTGGCGCGCCGTGCGAAGCTCACGGGGTTCGCAGATATGAAAAGGGGCGCCGCGGCGCCCCTTTTTGCTACAGGCTCATAGCTGATCGCTCAGTTGACCGTGGCTTCCTCGCGCTCTGCGCTCGCGGGAGCGCCCATCTTCTCCGCTCCCATTTTCTGCAGCGTCTCGGCATCGACGAGGCGCGTGACGATCGGGTGAAGGCGGAGACTCCCTTCCTTCACGACCTGCTTGAAATTGGCGATGACGTTGGCCGTCGTCCGCTGGTCGGGCGCGATCACGTCGAGCAGCCAGTTGACGTCGCCGCTGTTCCAGTCCTCAGCCTTGAGACGGATCGGGAATGTTCCAGCCTGTACTTGCTCGCGAATCCGACCATCGACCTCCTCGCTGACGCTCGCCCAGATCGCCACACCGGCGATGTCCGAAAGAGCACTAGCTTTCTCGCCGCCGGGATAGGCGATCGCCACGCGATCACGCATGAGGGGCTCAAGCACGAGGTGCTGAAGATCTGCCAGTGTCTGGCTCCGGTATCGCGGCAACATCATCATTGCCATCGCGACCTTGCCGAAGCTTTCGCGGATGTGCGAGCGGACCGCGGCAATCTTGGCTGCAATCTCGGGATCGATCGCGGTGGGCGATGTCTCGTCCGATTGCGCAGCCGACTTCACTGTCGCTTTTGTTTCTGTCGGCGCTTTAGCTGCTGACTTGGGCTTGTTAGCCACGTGTGTCTCCCTTGATCAAAATGTACGGCGCGACCGCAGGTGCGGACAGCGAACGCAATAGGGGTACCTACTCAAGGCCTCGTGTCAACGGTGTTCAGATGGTCCTTGACCACGGCCCAAACAGAAAAAGATCCATTTTTGAGGGTAAATATTCTGTTGGGTTAAGTGGATGGGCGACTCTCCCTTAGCCAGAAGGCCAGAAAAGCGCGATTTCGACAGAGTAAAGCCGCGATTATGTATAGCAATCGAAATATGCGGGCTGCACCTTTCGGCGCTAAATTGCTGTTGCATTGGAATTTTCCTGTGCCATCTTCCAAAGTAACGGAGGAGGGGTGAGTCCGTGCAATTCGATTTCCGAGTGGGTTGGTGTCCAACGAGCGCTGTGACGCGCTCCTTTGATATGATTTCCTGGTTTGCCAAGCATGCCGCAGCCTATCCGAGTTTTGAAGGGGGCAATGAGTGACATGAACAACATGAGGTCCCTGTGGCTCTTGATTGCTACAGCTCCACTGTTCGGATGTAGCCCTCCGGTTTCAAAGGACGAGCAGCAGTCGTCGACGGACGTGAGCGCGCCGGAGAAACAGCAGCGGTTGTCCGCACAACGGCTATGGAAAGAGCTAATAAGGAATGGACAGGGATGCCCGGGCCACATTTTGCGCGGCAAGGAGCTAGCGGAAGTTGTGATGGGAAATCGAATTTCTAATGCGAAAGGAGTGCGTTCTCACAGCCCAAACGGGCCGATAGTCTCACGAAGTTATTATCCAAACGGCCGCCTTGAATCGACTGTGCAATTTGGTGATCCTTTTGGGCGCTACTGGATCGATAATCAGAAGCTTTGCCATTTGAATTTGCATGGAATGGGCGAATCGGAGTGGTGCCTTCGTCTCATTCGAAGGCTCGATGGTCAGCTGATGGAGGAGTGGATGTATGAACAAGCCCCCGATAACGTGCGGCTGAGCTGTACCCCGATCGCAATCGAAAGACTGGCGGACAAGTCATGAGCCTAGAAACCGTACTTGCAGCCCTGAGAATTTGGGACGGGGAAGAAAAATCGGACTGGAAATATCCAGCTGCTGCGGCTCCTTATGATCAATACTCGCCTAAAGAGTTTTCAGATCCAGATAAGATTATAGGTTACATAAGATATCTGTATGAAAACTCCCCAGACAAGATGGCACCATTGCTCGATAGCATGGCAGCATCGGGGCCTATTCGTATTGCCAGGAATCAAGCGCCTCCCATTCCTGGATTTTACACTGGGTCTTTCTTTATTCCAGAGGTTTTGGCGGCAGACGGAAGTTTGTATAGCAACGCCTATGTGTCCATAGAGGAGGGTCCAGAATTATATGCTTTTAATAATTCTGGACAAATGTTTAAACTGGACCCTATTATAATTCTTGCTCACGAACTTGGACATTGGGGCCTTGGAACGAAGGATGCAGTATCTGATACTCCCAATGGCCCATCAGATTCCCTTCTTAATAGATTAGATTACGATTACGAAGGTGAAAGTCTTCGGTTTGAGAATGCGGTTGCGGCCGAATTAGGCAAGCCGATTAGCGAACGACGCCAAAGCTATGGTGGTGCTATAGACAAAGGCGCGATGCAACGGCTTGGCCTTGTGCAAGGCAGAAGCTATACTCGTGGCGAGATAGTGGATATCGTTAGATTCGGCTTCGGCGGCGTCAACGATATTGATATCTCACAGCGAACGGACGACCAAGCCATGCTTGCCTTCGGTTTCGAAGGCGATGACACCATGATTGGCGGCATTGGCAACGACCATCTTTTCGGCGGCGCAAACATTGATCGATTGACCGGAGGGGACGGCAATGACCGTCTCTACGGTGGCGAGGGGAATGATTGGCTCAACGGCGCCGGTGGGAGCACAATTTACGTTGGAGGCGACAATCCTGAATTAAACGTTCTCAATGGCGGTATCGGAACCGACACGGCTTGGTTTGGTGATTCCGCTTTTGAACTGGATTTGGCGGTTCGTGTTGGTCCGGTGGCTGCCGACGACCCAGGCTACAATCCGGACGCGCCAGATGAAGATCGATATGTCCAAGCTTCGGTCTCCGGTCGCTATGTTGGCACCAATCTCCTGGTTGGTATCGAAAAGCTTAAGCTGACAGATGGTGCTGATAAGGTCACCATACATTTCGACAGCACGTCTCTATTTTCTCAGCCGCTCACGATTGAGATGGGTGGTGGTGTTGATACGGCTGCCTACACTAAGCGACCCGCGCCCTTTGGAGGCGAAAATGGCGTCTTCTGGTACAACGGATCAACGCACGCGGCGGGCGGAGGCTTCGGTTTTCTTCAAGATGCGTTTGGCTCACTGAGCACCTCCGCTATGATCGGCCTACTGGACGCTGAAAGCGCGTGGCCTAGCGACAATGTCCTAGTCAAAGGTGTAGAGAACGTCACCTTGACTAGCGAAAATGACCGCTTTGTCTTTTCCGGTGAGGACTATGGCATCCACTCCGGATACGGTACGATTTCTGCCGGGGATGGCGGCGACATTGTCGTATTCGCGGGCGCGAAAGCCGGTGCGAGTGCCGATTTGCGGCTGACAATCGATGGCGGGTCTGGCAATGACTGGCTCTATGCTGCGGGTGGAACGGAAGCGACGATTGTTGGCGGTCTCGGCCGGGACTGGATTTACAACACGTCGGCCAACGGCATAATCTGGGGCGACGTTGAGAATAGCCGCGAGCGGGCGGATGGTTCACGCTATGTGATCGTCGATGGCCAGACGGTCGAAGTCGCCGATAACAGCGCAAACAGCGACAAGTTCCGTTGGGCCGCTGGCACGACGATCATGGACGCGCAGAAGAGCGACGTAATCACCTACGGCGGTATTGCGCTGACAGGCGGTGATACGGTCGCATCGACAGTCTTGCTGGCCGTGGGTTCCCTTCTTGGGCCGACGGGCCTGCTAGGGGTCGGTGCCAGCTTGGCGGGCGTTGCCGCCCAATCATTATTGAGCAAGAACGCGCCATCGGTCTTCTATGACCGGTTCGTGCCCTTTGTGAGCTACAAGCTCGTCAACGGTGCGACGCCGGGCACCAAAGATCTTTTGATCTACGACCTGCTCAACCCGCTTTCCGGATTGCTCGATCTGGTTGGGCTCAATCTTTCGGGCAATACGACGCCGACCGGCTACATGCGCATCGTCGACTATGACCGCGGTGGCGGCAACGACAATCCTGACCGGTATTTCTCCAGGCCCGGCGAACTCGGTCTTTCGTTCGAGGATGTCAGCCCGCTCGCTCTCATTTCGGCGATAGCGCCCGCGCTTATGGGCGTGCCCATCGCTCAGAGCCGAATGGCGCTGCTGATGGCGGAGGTTACGGCCTATACTGTTTCCTATCTGGCTTTGCAGGCCGGGATTGCAGCCAAGGCCAACCTGTGGGCGCCGGACGGCGATCCGCTGGTCATCGACCTCGACGGCGATGGGCTGGAGACGATCGCCACCGGAGACTCGATCGCCTATTTCGACCTCAACGGCGATTTCTTCCGCGAGAAAACCGGCTGGCTCAAGGGCGACGATGGGTTCCTCGTCCTCGATGGCAACGCAAATGGCCGGATCGATGACATCTCGGAGATGTTCGGCAGTGCGACCGAGGGCGGTTATGCCGAACTGGCCGCTTACGACAGTAACCATGACGGCAAGATCACCGCCGCCGATCTGATCTGGTCCGAACTCAAGATCTGGCAAGACAAGGATCATGACGGCGAGACGGACAGCGGTGAGCTGCTTGGTCTCGACGCCTTGGGCATCGTCGAGCTCAATCTTTCGACAACGCCGCTGAATGCACCCGCCGAACGCGGCGCGGCGCTGCTTTCATATGGTAGCGTGACTTTCGACAGCGGCCGTGTGTCCGCAATGTACGAAGCGATTTTTACGACCAATCCTACCGATGCCAAATATGCCGGGGAATCGGGCGGCGCGCCGTGGCAATCCGCCACGACGCTGAATTCCAAGGGCATGGGGACGATCACAGATCTCGCCATCGCCGCTGCGAACGATGCTGGTTTCGCGCAGCTGGCGCAGGGCACCGCCGCCGCTATGACTGCGTCCGATCTGCGCACGCTCGTCGCGCAGGCGGGCGATGTGCTGGGGGCGTGGGGGATGACGCTCGAGACCAGCCGCGAGCTGGTCGCGGTGCGGCTGGGCAGTGATGGCGCGCTCCTCGAGCACAAGCCGTGGAACGGCGGCGCTCTCGAAGCGGGCTGGACGCTCGAACAGGGGTGGAGTCCGTCCGATCGCGGCGCGGCGGAGATGCCGACGCGTGACGAGGCGCCCTATCTGGTCCGGGTCGTGGAGGGCCGGGCGGTCATTCTCGACTATGGTATCCGGCAGAGCGACGGGACGTGGAAACTCGCGTCGGATTCCGGCACCGTCTATGCGACCGTTGCCGACATCATGGCGCTGGGTCACGCCGCGGGCACCGAGTGGCGGCGCGAGGATATCCAGTCGAACCCGCTCGCTAACCTTCCCGTCGAGACGATGGGGGTCTATTTCATCAATGGCGAGGTGAAGGACTATACAGTCCAGGTCACCGACAATGACGGCAGCTTCTATGTCTGGGCACGTAACCTCGACCGGGCGCTGCAATTGCAGGCTAAGAGTGGCTCGGCCTTCGAATTCAACCTGCGCAACTATGCGGTCGATCTCGCGACGCTGGACGAGGTCAATTCGACCGACGATTCCACCTATCGCGTCGAGTTGCTGACCCCGGCGCAGTTCCATTTCGCGACGAGCATGGGCGGGATCGACTTCCGTCCCGAGATGCTGACCGCGACCTATAACAATGTCACCGGCCAGCTTGCCTACAGCGTCAACGGCGTGCGCGGCGCGGGCCGCTATGTCGCCGAGGTCGATGCACACGGCCAGCCCGTAATGGTCACCTATTCGGACGGCACGACCGCGCAGGCGATGACCTATGAAAGCGACGTCAAAACGATGATCGCAATGCTCCAGCCGGTGATGGAGCAATATATCGTGACCTCGCGCCGTTTCGCGGTGCGCATGGCGCTGCAGGGCGGGCTCAAGGACTATGCGCGCGGGCTGTCCTATGACGCTGCGCGCGACGTCTACACGCCGACGACGAACCGCCAGCTCGCTCCGATGTTCGAGGCGATCTTCGAACATGCGCCTGCCTCCAACGCCAATGACGCGGTGCTCGACTATCTGACCGACTGGAACGAGATCCTCTGGCAGGTCTATCCCGATTATGCCCCGACGGGCGCGGGGAATCTGTTCGGCGGCGCGGTCGGGGTCGATCAGGCGTTCATCATGCAGATGCTGATCCCCGCCTTCGAGGCGCGCGGCTGGACCTTCGATCCTGCCACGGGCGAGGGAACGGGTCTCGACATTCGCGGTGTCGCGCATGCGCTCTCGGTCAATGAAGAGCGGATCATCACGCATGCGGCCAATGCGCTGACGGTCGGCGGGACGAGCGGCACCGATTATTTCTACATGACCGCGGGCGACCAGACGCTCGTCGGCGGCAATGGCGCGGATTTCTATTTTGTCGGCGCGAATAGCGGCAACGACGTCATCCACGAACAGGACACCGGCGGCGATGACGAACTGCGCTTCACGGCCGTCGATTCCACGCATGTGAAGGCGGTTCGCGACGGCGAAGACCTCATCCTCCAGATACGCGACGACGCGGGCAACATCCTCAACACGGTCCGGCTGACCGACCAGTTCCTCGGCGAGCTCAATCCCTATCTCTCGAACGGCAAGCAGATGGAGAGCGGGGTCAACCAGATCGTCTTTTCGGACGGTGTCGTCTGGGACCGCTTCCGCATGGCGCTGCAGGTCGCCGACCCGCGCGACACCGGCGATGTCTATGCCGGATCGGGCTCGGGCGATGTCCTCTGGGGCGGCAAGGGCAATGATGTCCTCACCGGCGGCCTCGGCGGCGACATCTACGTCTTCCAGCGCGGCGATGGCCATGACGTCATCAGTGAACGCGGAGGCTTTTCCTTCGGACCGGTGAAGGCCGGCCTCGACTTCCTCACCTTCCGCGGCGACATCACCGCCGACGATCTCGTCCTGCGGCGCGATGGTCAAGGCACGACGCTCTACATCACGATTCTCGACAAGCAGGGCAATCCGACCGGCGATGCGATCGATATCGAGGATTATTTCGGCGGCATCTCACTTGGCCTTGGGCTGTTCGGCGATGTGCTCGGCAGCAGCGAAGGCTTAGATTATGTCTCGCCCAACCTGATCGAGCGCTTCATCTTCGACGACGGGACAAGTCTCGAATTCACGCAAGTTGCGGAGCGCGTGCTGGCCAATGCCAAGACGGCAGGCGACGATGCGATCTATGGCTTCCTCAACGACAACACGCTCGATGGCGGGGCCGGCGACGACTATCTGAGCGGCGACCAGGGCGACGATACCTACATTTTTGGCCGTAATTACGGCCATGATGTGATCGAGGATAACGGCCCGAAGCGCGGCCTCTTCGATCCGCCGCAGCATGACCGCCTGAAATTTGTCGACGACATCCGCTGGACCGATCTCGACTATCTGCGAACCGGCAAGAGCGACACGCTGACGCTTCGGGTCAAGGGCACCGACGACCAGGTCACACTCGTCGACTTTCTCGAAGAAGTGCCGATTCTCGGTTATGTCAATGTACTCGAGAATATCGAGTTCGGCGACGGGACGACGTGGAGCTATCTCAAGCTCCTTCAGCATTATGTCGATATTGCACAGACCGCGGGCAACGACACAATCTATGGCTTCGAAGGCATCGCGGATGTCTTCTATGCTGGTGCAGGCGACGATCGCCTCGAAGGTCTTTCGGGCAACGACACCTATTATTTCGGGGCCGGCAGCGGCAACGACACCATCTATGATGAAGAGGGCTCGGATCGGGTCATCTTCTCGGGGCTGAATTTCGCCGACGTCACGGTTACGCGTACTGCGCTCGATCTCGTCTTCACGATCACCGCTACAGGCGAGAAGCTGATCGTCGAGGGCCAATATATCCGCGATGGCGGGCAGCATGCCGCCGTCGAGCTCTTCGTCTTCGCCGACCGGCAGGTCTCCTTCACCGACCTCAATCCCGAGGATATCGCGGTCGACCGTTTCACTGGCGGTGCGACCAGCGGCAACGATGTGCTTATGGGATCCGACTTCGGCGAGATCATCGACGGGCGCGGCGGCGATGACGAACTCATCGGCGGTGACGGCGGTGACACCTATATCTTGGATGTCGGCTATGGCCATGACGCCATTACCGACAAGCGTAAGCGGGCGCGATGGAGCGACCGGCAGGGGATGTCGGTTCCCGTCAATGACGTCGTCCAGTTCGGGGCGGACATCCGCTTCCAGGGCGATCGCAATGTCGTGTTCACCAAGTCCGGCGACGACCTCCTCATCACGATAACCGGACGGCCCGACAGCTCGCTGCGCATCCGGGGCCAGTTCCGCAGCATCGACGAAGCAATCGAGATTTTCCGCTTTGCCGACGGTACGGTGCTGACCGCGGCCGACATCGAGCAGGAACTGCAGATCGAGGGCGGCAATCACGGTGACAATGTCATCGAGGTCAGCGAGCTGCTGATCGACGTCCCCAACACGCTCGACGGGCGCCAGGGCGACGATACGCTGAAAGGCGGCAACGCCGGCGACACCTACGCTTTCTCGGCGGGCTATGATTTCGACACGATCATCGAGAAGGCCGACCGTCCGGGCGCCATCGATCGCATCGTCTTCGGGGCGTCGGTCCATGCCGAGGATTTGATCGTCACCCGCAGCGGCAACGACATGATCATCGATCTCGGCAATGGCGCCGATGTCGTCCGTATCGTCGGCGGTCTCGGCAACACCAGCATCGAGGAATATCATTTCGCCGACGGGAGCGTGCTCACCCGCGATGATTTGATCGACCGGATGCTGATCGGCGGCGACGCCGATGAGGCGATCGTTGGCTTCAACGGCCGGGACGATACACTGTCGGGCGGAGCGGGTTCGGACTCGCTCGCCGGTGGGACCGGCAACGATACGTACAAGTTCGGAATTGGCGATGGTCTTGACAGCGTCTCCGATACCGGCGGCATCGATCGCATTGTCTTCGGTGCGGGCATCACGTCCAGCGACATCCGTTTCAGCAACGTTGATGGCGATCTGGTCATTACGCTCCAGACGGGGACCGACAAGCTCGTCATTCTCGGCGGCTACAAGACCAATCCCGTCGAATCCTTCGTTTTCGCCGATGGTGAGACGCTCAGTCTCGCCGAGGTCCGCAGCATCATACTGGATGGGCAGGCGAACAGCGGTCAGGACATCATCGACCTGCGCGAACTCGACGTTACCCAGGCGGTGATCCCCGGACGCGACCATGACCGCGTGACGATGGCCGAGGGCAGCACGATCACGATCAACGCCGGTGACGGCATCGATCGCGTCGTCATGCCTGCCGGCGTTGTGAGCGCAGTCATCGAGTTTGCCGACTTCGGCGCGGCGAATGCCGTTATTCGGCCCGTCGCGCGCGGCAGCAACGATCTGTCGATATTCTTTCCGCAAACGGGCGATGAGATCATTCTTGTCGATGCGATGCTTGGGGGTGCGGTGCCGACCCTCGTCTTCGCCGATGGACAATCGCTAGACCCGTCAGCCCTCTTCCAGCGTCTTGTCGATGACCAGGCGAGCAGCGGTGACGACAGCATCTTCGGGTCGAGCCGGGGCGAGACGCTTACCGGCGGTATTGGCCGAGACTATCTGAACGGCGGGGCCGGAAACGACACCTATGTTTTTAGCCGCGGCGATGGCAGCGATGTTGTCGAGGATGCAAACGGCGCCGACGATATCGTTCGGATCAAGGGCTATGCGCGCGCCGACATGACGGTGCGCTTCACGCCCGACATGGGCGAGACCGAGCTCGTTTTCGGAGACGGTGCCGACCGCATCACCCTGCGCCACGGCGTGTCGAACAATGTCCTCACGCACGCGGTCGACCGCATTCTCTTCGATGACGGTACGAGCGTGTCCCTCGCCGAGCTTGCGGCCACATGGCGCGGGACAGGCACCGACGGCGGCGACCATCTGGTGGGCATCAGCGCGGCCGAAATTTTCATCGGCGGGGCGGGTGACGATGTCATCTCGGGCAACGGCGGCAATGACGTCATTCGTTTCTCGCGGGGCGATGGTCATGATCGCATCGAAAGCAGCGCAGGCTTCGATGGCCTCGCGACCATCGAGTTCGGCGCGGGCATCGCTCTCGAAGATGTGGCAGCGCGCCGCGATGCCGATGGCAACATCATTCTGACCATCGCGGGCGGTGACGACAGGCTGACGCTCGTCGACCCCGTCGGGGATGTCGACGGCGTCGTGGGATTGCTGAAGTTCGCGGACGGACGTCAGCGCACGCTTACCGCCGTTGCGCTTGCGATCCCGCAGAGCGATGGCGACGATCATATCATCATCCCGGCGGACGCGGCGGGCACAAGCGTTGAGGTCTATGGCGGCCTCGGCAACGATCATATCGAAACCGGGCGTGGCAGCGACCTCATCACCGGCGGCAAGAGCAACGACCTGCTGGAAGGCGGCAGCGGGGCCGATACCTATTATTTCGAGCGCGGCGACGGGCAGGATGTCATTCTCGACCTCGAGGACACCAACCCGGGCGCGATCGACAGGCTGCGTTTCGGCGCCGGTATCGTGCCGGCCGACATTGTTTTCCTATCGACCGGCCCTATCGATCTCGTCGTAGGGATCGCCGGCACCGACGACCGGATCACCATTCGCAACTTCTTTGCTGCCGCCGGCACGGGCAAGGATTATGGCATCGAAGCGTTCGCTTTCGCGAACGGCACCACCTGGTCGCTCGCCGATATCCACGCGCACGCCGCGACGGGCAGCGCCGGCGACGATGTCATCGATTTCGGATCGAGCCTCGATATCGCTGCCACCTTTGCGGGCGGTGCGGGCGACGATCAGCTCGCTGGTGGCATCGGCGACAGCATCTATGTCTTCGGCCGCGGCGATGGCCGCGATGTCATCACCGAGGTCGCCGCCGCGGACTCTTTCGATATCCTGCGCTTGGGCGCGGGAATCGCGCCTGCCGATCTGGTCGCGACGGTGGTCGGCGGCGATGTGTTGTTGCGCCTCGTCGGGTCGGACGATTCGATCACGCTTCGGGGACAGGCGAGCGCGGGTGTCCCCCCGATCGACCGTATCGAATTTGCGGGCGGGACGGTCTGGACCGCAAGCGACCTTGCGGCGCATATCGTTTCGGCCGCCGCCGCCGAACATCTGCTCCATCCCGTCGTGCCCGGTGCTGACCCCTTCGGCGATCCGGTCTTCCAGCCGGGAAGCGGCGGCGGGAGCAGCGGGACCGAGAATGCGATCGACCCGAGGCTGGCGCCGCAGAGCTTTGCCGGAACGAGCGGGCGCGACATCTATCGCAATTTTGTGTCCGCAAGGGCCGATCAGGCGGCCGCAGCGGTCGTGGAAAGCTTCGAAGTCGGCGACGAAGGCGATGTGCTCGACATCCGTATCGCCGAGGGTCTCGCCGGCAACGTCGTGGCGCAGCAGGACGGAGCCGACACGATCATCTGGTTCGCCGACGCCGGGACGACCGAGCTTGCTGCCGCGAGGCCGCTATACCGGTTGAAGAATGTCGCGCTCGCTTCCCTGACGGCGGGTAATTTCGGTGGCGCGCCCTTCCTAAGGGCGCTGGACCAGAATCTTGCGGGCGATGGCGGCAATGACACACTGACCGGCGGCTTCGGCAATGACACGCTGAGGGGCAATGCCGGAAATGATACCCTGATTGGCGGGCCGGGCGACGACACGCTGATCGGCGATACCGGTAATGACGTGTATGAATTCGCCCTCGGCGGGGGCCATGACACGGTTCAGGATCAGCACCCGAATTTTTCCGTATCTTCCGGCGGATATGATGCGATCGCTTTCGGCCCGGGAATCGTCTGGGAGGATTTGCGCTTCAGTGTCGTGGGAAGCGATCTTCTCATTCGCGTCGCCGACACGAACGACAGCATTACGATCCTGAACGGTGCTGTCGATACCAACCGGCGGATCGAGGAATATCGCTTCGCCGATGGCAGCACCAGGCTCTATGCGGACATCGCAGCGATCCTGACGACAGGCGGGTCGGGCGATGACATCCTCACCGATGGGCCAGAGGCCGGCAATCTGACTGGCGGTGCCGGCAATGATGTCCTCACCGGAAATGCGGGCGACGACATTCTGAGCGGTGGCACGGGTGACGATACGCTGGTCGGCAATACCGGCAACGACGTCTATATGTTTGCGCTCGGGGATGGGCAGGACACAATCCAGGACCAGCATCCCAACTATGTCGTCTCGTCGGGCGGCTATGATGCCGTGGCTTTCGGTGTCGGCATCACGTGGGACATGCTGCGCTTCAGCGTGTCGGGCAGCAATCTTGTGATCGGGATAGCCGGGACCGACGATCGCATCACCGTCCTGAATGGCACGGACGGCAACCGGCGGATCGAGGAATATCGCTTCGCCGACGGCAGCACGAAGACATATGTCGACGTCGCAGCCGCGCTGCTGGTGGGCGGCGACGGCGACGACATATTGTCCGATGGCAGCGGTGCGAGCACGCTTGTCGGCGGCGGCGGTAATGACCAGCTTACCGCGGGCGGCGAAAATGACATTCTCGTCGGTGGCACCGGCAATGACCTGCTCGCGGGCAATGCCGGAAATGATGTCTATCGGTTCAGCCGCGGTGATGGGCAGGATGTCGTCAACGAGGGGTCGTCGGGAAGCGGCACCGACGCGATCGAGTTCGACGCGACAGTGGCGCCGGGTGACATCGAGGTGTACCAGGCGGGCGATGATCTTGTTCTGAAGATCAGCGGGACCGAAGACCGGATCCGGCTCGCGGGAACCGTTTCGGGCGGCGCGTATCGCATTGAAGAAGTGCGTTTCCTAGATTCCGGCGGCGCGGTGGCGGCGACCTGGTCGCATGCTGATCTGCTCGCCCGGATAATCTCGGCCGCAGGAATCACGCTGGACGGCGATGCCAGTACAACGGACCTGGTGGGCGGGGTTGGCGATGACCGTCTCACGCCGGTCAATTCGGGCAATCTTTTCGGCGGAGCAGGCAACGACGAGATTATCGGCACGAGCGGTGCGGACACGCTGGTCGGCGGCTCGGGAAATGACTCGCTGTCCGGCGGCGCAGGCGACGATGTTTACCGTTTCTCATCGGGCTTCGGTCAGGACGGGATTTACGAGACGAGTGGCGGATCAAACATAATCGAGTTCGATGCGACGGTCTCGGTTTCTGACGTTATTATTGAGTTGGGTGAGGCGGAGAATCACGGCGGTGACAGGCCGCTTATCGTCCGTATCGCGGGATCGAGTGATCGAATCACGATCCACGAGGCCTATCGCACGTACACCGCCGAAACCATGGTCGACGAAATCCGTTTTGCGGACGGGACGACCTGGAATTACGCTGACATGGTCAGCCGGGCGGTCGAGCGGCCCGGCGGCATCAACGGCGCCGAATTGTCGACCAGCAACGGCGCGGTCGAGGATATTCTTACAGGAGGGGCCGGCGACGACTCCCTTTCCGGCGGGGAACTTGACGATGAGCTCTTTGGAGGCGCCGGCAACGACAACCTCGAAGGCGGCAGCGGCGACGATGTGCTCGTGGGTGGCAGCGGCAACGACATGCTGCGGGGCGGACTGGGCGACGATATCTATCGTTTCTCCGCCGGCTTCGGCCAGGACTGGATCGAGGAACAGTCCATCCCCGATTTTCCGGCAGGCGCCAACGTCATCGAGTTCGATAATACGATCGCGACCAGCGATGTCCGCGTCGTTATAGCGGACGATGGTTATTATCTCGCCATTGACGGAACCGAAGACCGCATTCGCCTGAGCGATATCCAATATATTGCTGAAGTGCGGTTCGCCGATGGAACGATATGGTCGACGCTGGATCTCGAAGCCATGGCGACGTCGCCGGTCGGTGCGGGCAGCACGATCCAGGGCAGCGCGGGCGACGATAGCATCTTTGGCGGCGATTACGGCGACATCCTGCTTGGAGGTGGCGGCAATGATAGCCTCGCGGGCGGCGGAGGCGACGATATCCTTGCAGGCGGTACGGGCAATGATCGGCTCGACGGCGGTTTCGGCAACGATATCTATCGCTTCGCGCGCGGCGACGGTCGGGATGAAATTTCGGAATCCTCGCGTGCCGACGGGAATGGGGACAATGACATTCTCGAATTCGGCGCCGGTATCGCCGCGACGGATATCCGGGTCGAACGCCTGTACGAATCCGATCTCGGCTTGCGGATCCTTGGAACCGAAGATTTCGTCTATATTACAAATGGTCAGATCGACACCGGCATCAAGGAAGTCCAATTCGCCGATGGAACGGTCTGGACCATCGACGATGTCCGAGACTTGGCCGTCGATGGAACGCCGACTCCCACTGTCGGCGACGCAATAAACGACAGTCTGACCGGGACTTCGCACGACGATATTCTGCATGGCCTTGGCGGAGACGACATTCTGTCGGGCGGCGGCGGCAACGACAGCATTGAGGGCGGGGCCGGCGACGACATATTGATCGGCGGCGCGGGCAATGACCTTCTGGCGGGTGGATTGGGCGACGACGAATATCGCTTCGGCGCCGGCTTCGGTCAGGATGCGATCTCAAATTATGGCGGGGCCCAGGATCAGGACGAAATCGTCTTTGATTCGACGATCGCGGTTGCGGACGTCACCGCCGAATGGTCCGTCGACGGGCGCCATCTCGTGCTGCGCGTCGCGGGCAGCGAGGACCGGCTGACGCTTCAATATGTCGGCGATGGCACCACGACCAATCGCCCGCCGAGCGTGCGGTTTGCCGACGGGACGATCTGGACCGGAAGCGACCTGCAGACCATGGCCGTCACCGCGCCGGGCAGGCAGATATTCGGGCCGAACAGCGAAGACAGCAACCATGTGACGGGTACCGCGTTCGACGATCGGTTGAGCGGCTTTGAAGGTAATGAGCTTCTGAGCGGCGGCGCTGGCGACGATTGGCTGCGGGGCGGCGACGGCGATGACATATTGATCGGAGGGACCGGCAACGACCGGCTTATTGGTGACGGGGGCTCGAATATCTTCCGCTTCTCGGCGGGTTTTGGGCAGGACGAGGTCGAGAGCTGGGATTATGGGGCTTCGGCGCCCGCCAGCGGTAGCATTATCGAATTCGACGAGACCATCATTGCTGCAGACGTTTCGGTCGTTGTTAGCATTGATGGGACGAGCCTGATCCTCAAGGTCGACGGCACCGAAGACCGCATCACGCTGCTGAATGCGCTATCCGGAGACATGTACACGCCGACCGATGTCCACTTCTTCAATGGCACGATCTGGACGAACAGCCAGTTGCTCGCGGCGGCTTCAGCCGCGGCAGGGCAGGTGATCGTCGGAGTTGCCTCGGACGATAATCTGGTCGGTACAAGCAGCGACGATGACATCGACGGTGGGTCTGGCAACGATATCCTGTCTGGCGGAGCCGGCTCCGATTATCTCGTCGGGGGCGCCGGCGACGACATATTGATCGGCGGAACGGGAACCGATTATCTGGACGGTGGTGAAGGCAGCAATATCTATCGTTTTGGTGCCGGGTTCGGCCAGGACACTATCTATGCGGACAATGGAACTGGCGTCCACCGTATCGAGTTCGACGCCACCATCAATTCCGCCGACGTCACCGTGTATCAGGGCGGCGATAACGACCCCGGCCTCCTGACGCTGAAGATCGCCGGTACGGAAGATCGGATATCGCTTTATGGCACCGCTGACGTTCATTTTTCGGACGGAACCCAATGGAGCTTTGCCGATCTCCAGAATCGCGCGCTTCCGTTCGATGGGCTGACGCTCCAGCCTTCAGGCACGGCGCTTGACGATTCTTTGGAAGGGAGCAATGGCGGCGACGTCCTGACCGGGTTGGGCGGCAACGACTCCCTTTATGGCAATGACGGTGACGACAGCCTCACTGGCGGGACCGGAGACGATTATCTCGACGGCGGCTACGGCAGCGACGTCTATCATTTCTCGCGAGGGTTCGGGCAGGACCGAATCTACGACACCAATGGCGAGAGCGACACAGACATCATCCAGTTCGACGCGACCATCGCACCGGAGGATGTGATTGTCGAATCACCGAGTGGCGATGGCTGGCTGTCCACGGTCTATTTGAAGGTCGCGGGAACCGAAGACCGTATCCGGGTGGATATGAACACGCTCGGCAACGGATATGAAGTCCATTTCGCCGATGGTACGATCTGGACCGGGGGCGACATCGCGGACCGCGCGGTGCCGTTGAGCGGAGAGGAAATCGAGGGTGACCAGATCGTCAATCTGGTCGGCACGCCGCTCGACGACGTCCTCAACGGCGATGATCGTCCCAACATCCTCGATGGTGGGGCAGGCAATGACAGAATCTTCGGCGGCGGCCTCAACGAGACACCAGGCCTCCAGCTTCCGGGCGAACTTTCCGCCGCAACCATCGCTTATTTCGGCAGCGTAAGCCGCGATCTCGTCAATGGTCTTGGCGGGACCGCTGGCTTTGGCGAGCAAGTTCTTCCTGTTGCCGACGACAGCAGTGACCAGATTTCGATCCCGGCGGAATTCGCCCGTGGCGCGGTCGTGGTCGGCGGCACGCCAGTCAGCTCGATCTCGGTAAACTCCAATGGCGCAGTGAGCATCGGATCGCTGACGCTCGGCATCTGGGCGCATGATGTGGATCAGAGGGGCGGCGCGGTCACCCCGAGTTCGGGTGGCACGTCAACCGGCGCGAACCGCATCTGGTACGATTTCGATGCGACCGAGAATATTATCACCATCACGTGGGACGATGTCGGCCAATATAATCAGGGGACGGTTCCCAACGCCTTTCAGGTCCAGGTCAGAATATTGGACGATGGCGATTTCGACATTCTTTATCGCTACGAGAGCCTTACCTGGTCGAATCCCTATGGCAATCGCGCGCCCTTTATCGAGATCGAGGGCAGCAAATACGAGATTCCCTTACCCTCGGATGATGAAACGGCGCTCGACACCAGCACCGGCAATCTCGGGGTTCCAGGCGTATGGGCGATGCAGATTCGCGGCGATGTCCTCGAGGCTGACGCGGGCGGATCGGCGATACGGATCGACGACACGATCATCGGGGGTGCCGGTGACGATTGGCTCGAGGGCGGGGCAGGCACGGACCTCTACCGCTTCTCGCGCGGCTTCGGGCAGGATGTCATATATGACATCGACCTGTCGGCCGACGGTGGGGATTTCGAAGGCGCGGTCATCGAATTCGACAATACGATCGCCAGTGCCGAAGTCCTCGTGGAATCGAGCGCGGAGGATGGCGACGATCTCGTTCTGCGCATCGCCGGTACGGACGACCGGATCACGATCCGTGAAGGCCGGCGCGCCAGCACCGGTGTGTTTGAAGTGCGCTTTGCGGACGGCAGCAGCTGGAATCAGACCCAAACCCTGAATCGCCTGACGGCCAATCCCGGTGTCGCTATCAGCACGCCCACTGCTGACGATACTCTGACCGGCACGGCCAATGATGATGTGCTGAACGGTCTCAGCGGGAACGACACGCTGGTCGGCGCCGGCGGTGATGACGCGCTGAACGGCGGCGCGGACGATGACGAGCTGTTTGGCGGGGCAGGCAATGACGTTTTGTCCGGTGGGGACGGTAACGACGTTCTGGTCGGGGGAGCCGGCAGCGACACTCTCGATGGCGGCACCGGCGACGATATCTATCGCTTCGCGCGCGGCGATGGCCAGGATAGTCTTACCGACAGCGGTGGTTCGGACCGGATCGAATTTGCTGCAGGGATCGCGGCGGATGACATCGAGGTCCGCCGCGTCGGTGCCAGCGGGCTTATGCTCCGCATCAAGGGCAGCGATGACCGCATCACGCTGACCAATGTCCTGGCGAGCACCGCCAATGCCATCGAGCTCGTGACCTTCGCCGACGGAACGAGCTGGACATTCGACGATCTCAAGCTTCGGGCACTGCTGCCGACCGATGGCGATGACATATTGACCGGTACAGGCGCGGCCGACACCATTGGCGGCGGCGCGGGCGACGATGTCATCGACGGCGCCGCGGGCCACGATATCCTTGCCGGTGGCAGCGGCAACGACACGCTGACCGGCGGCGAGGGCAATGACGATCTCACCGGCGGGACGGGCAACGACCGTCTGAACGGTGGCAATGGAGACGATGTCTACCGCTTTGCGCTCGGCGACGGGCAGGATATCGTCACCGACACCGGGGGCATCGACAGCATCCTGTTCGGCGAAGGGATCAGTGCCGCCGACATTGTCGTGGCTGCCCAGGGTAGCACCGGCCTCATTATCAAGATCGCGGGAACGAACGATCGCCTCACCTTGACCAATGCGCTGAGCAGCGCAGGCAGCCAGATCGAGACCATCGGCTTTGCCGACGGGACGATCTGGACCCACGCGGACCTGATCGACCGGCTGACCGCCGGGACGGCGGGTGACGACAATTATGTCGGCACGGCGGGCGCGGACAAGCTCGTTGGCCAGGGCGGGAACGATAGTCTTGCTGGCAATGGCGGCAACGACCGGCTTTCCGGCGGCAGCGGCGATGACCGTCTCGACGGCGGCGCGGGAAGCGACGAACTGGCAGGCGGCACGGGTGACGATCTCCTCGTCGGCGGCACGGGCGGCGACCTTTATATATTCGCCGCCGGTGACGGTACCGATCATATCGAGGACCGCGGCGACAGCGCGATCGACCGGCTTCGTATCGACGGGCATGTCGCGAGCGACGCGCGTTTCAGCCGAACCGGCGCAAGCGGCAATGACCTGACCATCCGTTTCTCGAACAGCACCGACCGGATCGTCATTCGCGGTGCCTTCTCGGGCGATGCCGCGAGCACCATCGAAGAGATTGCGTTCAGCAATGGCGGGATGCTGTTCTCACTGGCCGACATAACGGCGCGCCTCGTCCAGGACGCGAATGTGACCGGATTGACCTTGCTCGGCAGCGCGGCGGCGGACAATCTCGCTGGCGGCACCGGCGGTGATCTGTTGATCGGCGGCGCGGGCGCCGACACACTCGATGGCGGCGATGGCGACGACATCTTCGGCGACGTGTCAGAGGACGACGCGGTCGATATGCTCACCGGCGGCGCGGGCCGCGACACCTATCGCTTCCTGCCGGTCTATGATGTCACCGAAGACCATGTCGCCGATATCATCACCGATTTCACGGCCGGCAATGGCGGCGATATCATTCGCCTGTCGGTCAGCAACCCCAATCCTTTCGAGAATGGCACGCTGCGAATCGCGCAGGATGGGGCCGATGCCGTCCTCGTCGTCCGTCTGGCGGGCGGCGCCGACAAGGTGATCCTGCGCTTGGCAGGTGTCGATGCGGAAGACCTCACAGCGGACAATTTCGGCGGCCTTTCGATCGGCTCCGACAATTCGATCCGCATTGTCGACACCGACGACGGCCATATCCTCGAAGGCGGGCCGTTGAATGATGTCATCTTCGGCAATGGCGGTTCGGACACGATCCATGGGCTCGGGGGTGACGATCGTCTCGCTGGTGGTGCTGACAACGATCTTATCGAAGGCGGCTTCGGGAATGACTGGCTCGCGGGTGAGGGCGGGCACGATGTCCTCGTTGGCGGCGAGGGAAGCGATATCCTCTCGGGCGGCGCCGGAAATGACATCCTCCACGGCGGCGATATCGCCAATGCCCGGGCGGATAGCGATGTCTTCGACGGCGGCGAAGGCGACGATCGGCTCTTTGCCGGGACAGGGAACGACAGTTTCCATTTCATGCGCGGCGACGGGCGCGATGTCATCACCGATCTCGGCGGGAACGACCGGATCGTCTTCGCGGCGGGCATCGCGGCCGCCGATGTTGAGGTCGTCCAGCTTGGCGGCGTAGACATCGAGCTTCGTATTTCCGGGGACGGCGGCCGTATTCGCATCACCGGCGGGCTGGTCGATAGTTCGGCTGCGATCGAGGAGATCGTCTTTGCCGACGGTATGATCTGGAGCTGGGCAGACGTTCTGACCCGGTCGATGGCGGCCTCGAGCGGCGATGATATTCTCCAGATCGCTCAGGGCAACGCGATCGCCGGGCTCGGCGGCAACGACCTCCTGCGCGGAACCGCCGGCAATGACACGCTAACCGGTGGCACCGGCGACGACCGTCTAGAGGGCGGTGCCGGAAACGATATCTATGTCTTCCAGCGTGGCGACGGACAGGATTCCATCGTCGATGCAGAAGGCGTCAACATTCTGCAGCTTGGCGCGGGAATTGCGACGGGAGAAGTGCGTCTGGTTCGCGGCGGCGCAACGCTGTCGCTTGAAATTATCGGCGGCGGCGACCGGATCGACCTCGGCACCGACGCATCTTTCACCTCGGGCATTCAAGAGGTTCAGTTTGCCGATGGGACCATCTGGTCCGCAGCGACGCTCAAGGCGATGGCTATCGCCGCTACCGGCGGCGATGACAGGATCAATGGCACGGCGCTGGCCGATACGCTTTCGGGCGGTGCTGGCGACGACATGCTCTCGGGCCTTGGCGGCGACGATATTCTGATCGGCGGGACCGGGGCTGACTGGCTCCGCGGCGGTGATGGCAATGATCTTTATCGTTTCGCCGCCGGAGACGGGGTGGACCGCATCGCCGACATGGGCGGCGGGGCAGACGCGATCGAGTTCGCCGCGGGAGTTGCCGCCGCGGATATCCGTGTCGAGCAGAGCGCCGACGGCAAGACCATCACGCTGCGCATCGCTGGAACCGGCGATCGTATCGCGATCGAGGATGCTCTGGGGGCGGGGCGGATCGAGGAAATCCGCTTCAGCGACGGCACGATCTGGACGACGGCCGACTTGCTTGCCCGGATTCCGACTTCGGCTGGCGACATCATCACCGGCGATGGCTCGGCCAATATTCTCGTGGGCGGCGCAGGTAATGATCTGCTTGCCGGCCTCGGCGGCGACGATGTCTATCGCTTCGCCCGCGGCGATGGCCGCGATACGATCCGCGATGGCGCGGCATCGGCGAATGACGTCCTGGAGGTCTCGGGATATGAGCTGGCCGATCTTTCTTTTGCTCGGCTGACGCCCGGCAGCGACGATCTCCTCATTCGCTTCGCAGGGGATGGAGACGAGATCATCATCCGCGACGGGCTCGCCAATGGCAATCTCGGGATCGAGCGGATCGTGCTCACCGACAGCGATATTGTTCTCGGCTTCGCCGATATCCGCGCCGCGGCGATCGCTTCGCAGCAAAGCGGCGGTGACGACTGGATCGTGGGATCCAGGGGTAACGACGTCATTACGGGCGGTGCCGGGAACGACACGATCACGGGCAATGGCGGGATCGACACTTTCATCTTCCGCACCGGCGACGGGATGGATCGCATCGAGGGCTTCAGCACCGACGCCGATGTGCTGCGTCTGGAAGGCCTCAATCCGTCCGACCTTGCGAGCGCGGTGCGCGGGGGACCCGACAGCCTCGATTTCGTTCTGACCTTCAAGAACGGAAGCGACCGCATCACCCTCACCGACGCGCTCGCCAGCGGCAATGCGCTCACCATCGCCTTTGCCGACGGCACCGTCTGGAATCTGGCTGCGATGCGAGCGCGCGCGCTCAGCGACATCGACGGAAGCGGTAACGACAAGGCCTATGGATTCGACGGGGCTGACAGCTTTGCCGCCCGCGCTGGCGACGATCTGCTTGCCGGCGGGGCCGGCGCGGACAGCTACGCCTTTGGTCGCGGGAGCGGCAAGGATATCATCCAGGACAGCGCGACCTCGGCCGCGAGCGAGGATTTCGTCCAGATTGTCGACTTCACCTCCGAGGAAGCGTCGATTACGCGCCTGTTCCGCGGCAGCGAATCCATCGTCATCACCTTTGAATCCTCGACTGCCGACAGCCTGACGATCATCGACGCGCTCGCCGCCGACGGAAAAGGCATCGAACGGATCCGCTTTGCCGACGGGGTCGAGTGGACAAAGGCGACGATGCGCGATCTCGTCGACAATCGGGCGCCGACCGCAGTCGACGACGGTTATTATACGCTCACCGCTGGGCAATCGATCACGATCCTTGCGGCCGACCTCCTGCGCAACGACCTCGATGCCGATGGCGATACGATCCGCATCGTCGCGGTCGATGGCGGGGCCAATGGCGTCGCGACGATCAATGCCCAGGGCAATATCGTCTTCACCGCCAATGGCAGCTTCTATGGCCCGACATCGCTCGCCTACACGATTTCGGACGGCCGGAACGCCTTCGATACGGCCTCGGTAGACATCCGTATCCGCCCTGTCGCGACCGCGATCGACGATACCGGCTTCACCGTCGCCGAAGACGGTTCGATCACCATCCGCGTCGAGCGCCTCCTTTCGAACGACCTCGACGGCGACCGGATGATCGTCGGTCAGGTATATGGTGCGAAGAACGGCACCGTCTCGCTCTCGAGCGACGGCAACATTTCCTTCACGCCGAACGCCAATTTCAACGGCCTCGCCGAATTCAGCTATCTGGCGAACACGCCCGAGGGCGGCGCTGCCAATGCGAAGGTCACGATCAACGTCACCGCGGTGAACGATGCGCCGGTCGCCCGCAATGACGGGACGATCGCGGGCACCGAGGGCGTGACGATGGAAATCGACCCGCTGGCGCTCATCGCCAACGACAGCGATGTCGATGGCGACATTCTGACGATCCAGTCGGTCATATCGAACCCCGATATTGCCGTGTCGATTGGCGCCAATGGCATGATCTCGGTTCGTCCGCGCGATTATTTCTGGGGCAATGCCCATTTCGACTATGTGGTGAAGGACCCTTCGGGCGCGACATCGACCGCGCGCGTCAATCTCTACTTCGCGCCGGTCAATGATGCGCCGCAGCCCGTCGCCGACCGGATCGAGACGACCCAGGCTGGAGGGCCGATTCTCGAAGACAATCCGATCGTCATCAATGCGCTGGCGCAGGATGTGAACGGCACGATCGTTCCCGGCCTGTTGTCGAACGACCTCGACCCGGACGGCGATCCGCTGACGATCGTCGCGATCGGGTCCACGCATGGCGGCAGCGCGCAGCTGCTGGAGAACCAGACGATCCTCTTCACGCCGACCGCCGATTTCAACGGTGATGCCTGGTTCGATTACCGCGTCAGCGACGGGCAGGGCGGCTTCGCCTGGGCGCGTGCGACAATCGCCTATCAGCCGGTCAATGATCGGCCGATTGCGGGCGATGACCATTATTCCGCAGCGGGTCTCCATTTCCTTCGCGGGAGCGAGGATGTCGCGATCGAAATCCCGATCGCCGAACTGCTCAAGAATGACCGCGATCCCGAAGGGCTGACGCTGACCTTCCTGACCGATCAGGGCAGCGTGCCGACCGCCGTCCACGGCGACATCAGCTTCACCAACCATGGCACCATCATCTTCACGCCCGACGCCGATTATTGGGGCGAGGCGAGCTTCTATTATCTCGTCTCCGATGCCGAAGGGCTTGTCGACGACGGCAAGGTGACGCTCTGGTTCGACAATGTCAGTGACGCGCCTCCGGTCGCGAACGACGACTTCGTCGAAGTTCTCGAAGATGTGCCGGTCGTCATTCCGATCGCAACCCTCCTTGCCAACGATACCGACATCGACCGCGATCCCATCCGCTTCGTCGAATTCTGGGCCGATCAGGATCTCAACGGCAGGCTCGACGCGGACGGTCAGGGCAATATCATATTCACGCCCAATCTGAACGCGACCGCGACGACAGGCTTTTTCTACCGGATCACCGACGACACCGCCGAGGGCGGTTTCGACACTGGCTATGTCGATCTCCATATCGTCGCATCGGCCGACGATCCGACCGTGGTCGACGATCTCGATTTCACGACGCCCTACGATATCCCGCTTGTCCTTCGCGTCAGCGATCTCCTCGCGAACGACTTCGACGTCGACGACGCCGACCGGGACGGCAATGGCATCGTGACGGGCGCCGAGATTTCGGACGCTGCGGTTCGTCCGCACTTCGTCGGCATCGATGCGGTTCTAGACCCGGTAGCGCTCGCGCTCGGGCAAAATGTCAGCGTGGGAACGGCCGAGATCGTGACCTTCGGGGGCGTGCAGTTCGTGGTCGTGCGTTTCAATCCCGGATATTCGGGCGAGGCGACGATCCAGTACCGCATTGCCGACGCCACAGGGCGTGAGGACATGGGCTTTGTCCACGCGAGCGTCGATGCAAGCTATTCCGGAACGCTTTCGGGCACGGCCGCCATCGACTATCTGGTCGGCAATGCCTTGGGCGAGACGATCCGGGGCCTGGCGAGCGACGACTATATCCTCGCGCTTGGCGGCAATGACCGTATCGAGGCCGGAGGCGGGGACGATCACATTTATGCCGGCGATGGCGACGACATCATCGATGGCGGCTTTGGCGGCGACACGATCGACGGCGGCGCGGGTTTCGACACCGTCATTTTCGAAGGCTCGAATGTCGGTGTCCGCGCCGATCTTGAATCGCGCGTCGGGCAAGGCGGAACGGCCGCAGGCGACCTTTATATCGGCATCGAAGCGCTTGTCGGAACCGCGTTCAACGATCAGCTCGGCGGCGACGCCGGCGACAACCGTCTCGAGGGCGCTGGCGGCAACGACCGGCTCGAAGGGCGCGCCGGCAATGACACGCTGCTTGGCGGCGCAGGCCACGATATCCTGCAGGGCGGCGCTGGAGCCGACATCCTCGACGGCGGTGACGGCATCGATACCGCCGACTATTTCGACGCGACCGATAGCTCGCCCTCAACCGAGGGCATCCAGATCTCGCTGGCCAATGGCACCGCAAGCGGCGGCGATGCGGCCGGCGATACGCTGATCAGCATCGAGAATGTCATCGGCACCGACTATGACGATATCATCGAGGGCGACGCCGGTGCGAACCGGCTCGAAGGCGGTCGCGGCGACGATATATTGATCGGCGGCGGCGGTGACGATGTCCTCATCGGCGGCCGCGGCGCCGACACGCTCATCGGCGGCGATGGCGTCGATATCGCCGATTATTCGCTGTCGGCCGAAGGCATCACGATCGACCTTGCCGACGCGTTGGCGGGCGGCGGCGATGCGCTGGGCGATACGCTCAGCGGGATCGAGATCGTTCAGGGAAGCTATCATGACGATATCATGCGCGGCGACGCGGGCGACAATCGCCTTCGCGGTTCTCTCGGCGCCGATATTATCGATGGTCGCGGCGGTTTCGACATCGCCGATTATGCGACCGCCGACGAGGCGGTAACGGTCAATCTCGCGCTTGGGCAGGGGCTTGCGGGCGAGGCCGAGGGCGATACGCTCATCGACATCGAGATGCTCGTCGGCTCCGTGTTCGGCGACCATTTCATCGGATCGAGCGGCAGCGACACCTTCGACGGCGGCTATGGCCAGGACCTGCTCGAGGGCGGCTTTGGCTCGGACACCTATCTTCTGGGCTTCGACAGCGACAATGACCGCGTCGTCGAACTGGGCGACGCGGCCGATATCGACCGGGTACGGATCAAGGCTGGCGCGCTTCCCAAGGATGTCTCGCTCGTCCGGCAAGGCGACGACCTGCTCATCGAGCTTGAAAATGTCGGCGGCGTTCTGACCTTCGACACGATGCTGATCGAGGATCACTTCCTCGGGACCGAGACGGGCATCGAGGAAATTATCTTCGACAATGGCATGGTCTGGGATCGCGCCATGATCGAGGACCTTGCCCGGACGGGCCGGTTCAATGCGGAGGACGATGTCTATCTGTTCGGCGTCGAGGACGAAGTCGCGATCATCGATCCCGCGTCACTCCTTGCGAACGACGCCGAGGAAGGTGTCGAGAATCTCGTTCTGGTGTCGGTGAATGGTCTCGGCGGCGCGACCGCGTCGATCGGTGCCGACGGCAAGATCGCTTTCCAGGGCGCGGCCAATTTCAACGGCCAGGGCTATTTCGAATATACCGTCGCCGACGAGTTCGGCCGCCAGTCGACCGCGACCGTCCGCGTCAATATCGCGCCGGTGAATGACGCGCCGGTTGCCGTTCCGGATGTCGACGCAGCACTGCACGGCGTCGAGGATGAAATCCTGAGGATCCGGATCGATACCGTCCTCAAGGCGAACGACTATGACATCGACGACGATTGGGACGATCTCCGCATCGTCGGCATCGCGCCGCTCGTCGACGAGAATGGAAACGCAATCGATCC
This sequence comes from Sphingopyxis sp. DBS4, assembly GCF_024628865.1. Lineage (NCBI taxonomy): Bacteria > Pseudomonadati > Pseudomonadota > Alphaproteobacteria > Sphingomonadales > Sphingopyxidaceae > Sphingopyxis > Sphingopyxis sp. DBS4. The sequence continues at coordinate 4,987 of NZ_CP102385.1, read as the reverse complement.
GTTCGACTATGACGGCAATGGCGGTCCCTGGATGTCGGGGACGAATCTCTCGGCCCGCATTTCGGGCGAATATCTCGAGATCATCTCGCGCACCGATTTCTACGGCTTCGCGGGCTTCAGCTATATCCTCGAGGATCCTTCGGGCGCCCGGTCAACAGCGCCGATCGAACTCTATTTCGACGCGGTGAACGATGCGCCGCGTGGTTCGGCCGACATCGAGAAGACCGTTCGCTTCGGTCGCACCACGAGCATCACTGTCGCCGAACTGCTCGGGACCGTTTACGACATCGAAGAGGATGGTTTCAGCTTCGTCGGCCTGCACGAAGGCATCGACGGTGATTCCGCGTCGAACGGCACAGCGGTTCTCGATGCGGCGAACGGAACCATCGCCTTCACGCCCGATGCCGAGGGCAATGCCGCCATCTCGTTCGACGTCATCGACGCGCGCGGGGCCAGCGCCACGCTCACCTACCATATCCGGGTCATTCCCGCGAACTATGCGCCGACGGCGAACACCGACCGGTTCACGATTCTCGAAGACCGGACGATCATCATCGATCCGTCGAGCTTGCTTGCGAACGACCGCGACGCCGATGGTGACACCCTCACCTTCCTCGATGTCGAACGTTTCGCGACCAACGGGAAAGTGAGCCTCAACGAGGCCGGTCAGATCGTCTTCAGGGCACGGCCCGACTTCAACGGCGCCGCAGGCTTCGAATATAGCATCAGCGACGGCCATGGCGGCACCGCCACGGGCTGGGTCGCGATCACGATCCTGCCCGAGAATGATGGCGCAATCCTCCGGAACGACCTCGTTACCGGCCTTGAGGATCAGCCGCTGTTCGTCATTCCTGCCGAAGCGTTCGGGAATGACATCGAACCCGAGGGCGATGTGCTCTTCTTCCGCAGCGCGGGCGTCCTTGGTGAAATCGCTGAGCGTTACCTCTCGGCCGATTACACGGTCATCGCCAAGCAGGCGAATGGCGAAGATCTGCCGTCCTGGCTGAGCTTCGACGCGGCCAGCATGACCTTCACCGGCACCGTTCCCGCGGGAACCAGCCTGTCGGTCAATGTGATCGTCAGGGATCCCGCCGGCGGCAATCACCTCAAGAGGTTCAGCTTCGACAGCGGCGACAATGCCGGCCTTGCGGGCGGCCTGTCGGTCGAGGAGGAGGTGCTGGGCGAATATACGGTGCGCGAGGCGCACCACAGCAATATCGCCTTCGGCGCCGACGATCTTGCCGGCGGCGTCACCGTCGGCGCTTCGCTGGCGGGCGGCGATCCTCTTCCGTCCTGGCTGGTCTTCGACGCGGCGACGCTGAGCTTCAGCGGTACGCCGGAGCCGGGCGCGACCGCGCCGATCGATGTCCTACTTACCTTCACCCGACCGGGCGAGGGCGGAGAGCCGGCGACGAGCTTCACCGATACGGTCACGATCGATCCGGCGGACCTCGCATCGGGTGCCGCCTATCAGAGCGGCATCGCATTGTTCGACGTCAGCGATGGCAGCTTCGCGGTCAGCCTCGAAGGCGGCCGCGCGCTGCCCGACTGGCTCGCGTTCGATCTCGATACCATGACGCTCTCGCTGACCGGCACCGCGCCGGGAGCAGGCGCCGACCCCGTTCGGCTGCAATTGAGCTTCACGCCCGATGCGCCGTCGCTGCCGAACGGCAGCTATGCCGCCTCCACGCGCGGTTTTACGCTCGAATTCGTCATCGACCCGAACGCGCCGCTCGATCCCGCGATCAATGCGCTGCTCCAGCAAAGCGATTTCTTCAAGGCGCAGGGGCTTTTCGCCATCGATCTCGGCTCGGCATCGGCGATTGCCGCGAAGCGTGAGAGCGAGGCGCCGCTTCCCGACTGGCTCGGTTTCGACAGCGATTCGCTGGGCTTCGAAGGCACGCCGCCGCCCGCTTATATCGGCGGTCTTCCGGTCCGCCTCGATGTCACGGGCAATGGCGGCACGCTCCCCAATCTCTCGATCATCACCGACGTCATCGTCGATACGGGCTTCAGCCTCGTGAACAACAGCGCGGGGCGCTTCGGTCTCCACACGTCGGGCGAGCGGATAGATCTCAATGCGCCGGAGGATTTCAACGGCTCGATCGCCATCTCCTATACGACGATCGACGAGAAAGGCGGAATTTCGCAGAACAGCGGCGTCATAGTCTTCAACGTCCTGCCGACCGCCGAGAAGCCCGATGCCGTCGCCGACAGTCTCGCGACGGTTCAGGGCGAGCCGCTGACCTTCGCGCTCATGGATCTTCTGCGCAACGACCGCGAAGATGATGGCGACTATCTGCGCGTCAAATCGGTGAGCGCAGCCGGGCATGGCGTGCTCGTCGTGAATGACGGTACGCTCGAATATGATGCTCCGTCCGGCATTGCCGCGCCCGGCGCGACCTGGTCGGCGAAGCTCGCCGACGGTTCGGATCTCCCCGCCTGGATGAGCGTCGATGCCGCGACCGGCAAAATCACCGCGACGGTGCCGTTCGATTTCCGCCAGACACTGGGCATCGTCTGGACCGCGACGCTCGGAGGTGACAGCGCGAGCGCCGGTTCGTCGCGGCTCTTCGACGGCAAGCTGGTGGCGACCGTCACCTATACGCCCGAAGCCGACTGGTCGGGCAATGACGGCTTCACCTATGTCATCACCGACGACCGGCAGGGCGACAGCAGCGCGAGCGTCTCGATCGCCGTAGAAGCGCGCAATGAGGCGCCCTATGCGGTCGCCGACAGTTTCTCGACGCTCGAGGAAACGCCGATCACGATCGCGCCGGCGGCGCTGCTCGCCAACGATCGGGACGTCGATGGCGATCCGATCCGTTTCGTCGATGTGCTCAATCCCGTTCACGGGACGATCGGCTATGACGTCGACGGCAATATCGTCTTCACCCCCGATGCCGACTTCAGCGGCGCCGCGAGCTTCGATTATATCATCACCGACGATGTCGATGGCTCGCGCACCGGGACCGTCACGATCAACGTCCAGTCGACCAACCACGCGCCGTCGGCGGTCGCCGACCAGTTCACGACTGCCGAAGATACGCCGTTCGAGTTCACCGCGGCTGATCTGATCGGCAACGACACCGACCTTGACGGCGACACGCTGAGCCTTGTCTCGCTCGAAATGTCCAACGACCTCGGCCGCATCCAGCGGCTTCCGGGCGGACGCTACAGCTTCATCCCGAAGGAGAATGCGAGCGGGACCGCCACCTTCCGCTATACGGTCAGCGATGGCCGGAGCCAGAGCAGCGGCACTTTCTCGTTCGAGATCACACCGGTCAACGACGCTCCGAACGCCAATGCCGACGGGATCGGCACCGGCAACAATCCCGATGGCGTCTTTGTAGGCGACCAGGACACGCCGCTGGTTATCGATCTTGCGACCTTGCTTGCCAACGACCGCGACGTCGAGGGCGACAGCTTCACGATCGTCGAACTTCTCGATGGCGACAATGGAACCGTCGTGATGAACGGCAACACCGCCGTCTTCACGCCGCACGCCGGCTATTATGGCAACGCCGCCTTCTCGTACCGCGTTACCGATGCGAACGGTGCCGACAGCATCGGCCATGTGTCGCTTACCATCCTGCCCGAGTTCAACATCCCGATCGCCGTATCCGATCTCGGCTTCGGGACACTTGAAGACACGGCCTTCGATATCGACCCCGCGGACCTCATCGCCAACGACTATGATCCCGAGGGGGAGACGCTGAGCTTCGTCGGTTTTGTCGGCTCGCCGGCCAATGCGACGATCACGGCGCTCGAGAACGGGCACTATCGCATCACGCCCGCCGCCAACTTCAATGGCAAGCTGACGCTCACCTATGCGGTGACCAACAGCTCGGGCTTCCCGGTGACCGCCACGGTCGAAATCGACGTACTGCCGGTGAACGACGCGCCGGTCGCGGTGGACGACACGCTCGACATGATCGAGGATCAGCCGCTCACCCTGTTCATCACCGAACTGCTCGCCAATGACGTCGAGCCGGACAGCCAGGCGCTGCTCTTCAATCGCATCGTCGATGCGCACGGTCTGACCGTCACCGAGGATGGGCTTGGCCGTCTGGTCATCACGCCCGATGCGAACTTCAACGGCGCGGCCTGGTTCGATTATGAAGTGACCGACGCATATGGGCTCACCGATATCGCGCGCGTCGCAGTGACTGTTGCCGCGGTCAACGACGCGCCCGTCATAGGAGCGATCCCGCTTCTTCGCGGTGTCGAAGACCAGCCCTTCTCCGCGGTTCTGCCGTCCGGCCTCGTGTCCGATGCCGATGGCGACGCCGTCCTTGTCGAGGTGCGCGGAATCGGCGGAACGGCGCTGCCGTCATGGCTGAGCTACGACCGGGCAACACGTACGTTCACCGGCACGCCGCCCGCCAACTTCAATGGCACGGTCGAACTCGAAATTCTCGCGGCCGATCAGGATATCGACGTCATCCGACAGTTTGCGATCGTCATCGATCCGGTCAATGATGCTCCGGTGGCGGCGCTCGCCCTCGCCGACCAGTCGACGCTCGAAGATCAGGCGATCGATTTCACGATTCCGTCCGGCAGCTTCACCGATATCGACAGTGCGAGCCTCGTCCTGTCGGCGAAGCTGGCCTCGGGCGAAGCGCTTCCGACCTGGCTCGGTTTCGACGATGGACATTTCACCGGCCAGCCGCCCGCGAACTTCAACGGCGCGCTCGACATCGTGGTAACGGCGTCCGACGGAAGCCTCACGGCAAGCTCGTCTTTCCGCCTGACCCTCAGCCCGGTCAATGATGCGCCGGTGCTTGTCACCGGCCTCGCCGACATTTCGGTCGCCGAAGACACGGCGATCGACATTCTCATTCCGCCCGGCACTTTCGCGGATCCCGATGGCGACAGCCTGACCCTGACCGCCCGCCTGTCCGGAGGTTCGGCGCTGCCGGCATGGCTCAGCTTCGATGGCGAACGCCTGACCGGGCAGCCGCCCGCAGAATATAGCGGCCAGATC